>NZ_JAJTDH010000092.1:0-10905 GCF_021300285.1 Microcystis sp. 49638_E5
CAGAACAGAGTAAATCTGTTAAGGCAGGTGCGGAACCCCGCAAGGGAAAGAAGCAGAAACCTAAATCGTGAGGTTTGGGAATCGCCGTCCGTTTTACGGCGGCGAGGATGTCAAAATTAAAGAAACATCTATACTGATAGCTGGTTAATTTTTATGAAAACTCTTGCCGATACGGACTTAAAAAGGCTAGAAGACTTAATTATCAACGGACAAAAAGCGATCGAAACTCGTTTCACGGCGATCGAGAATAGTATCGTCGAAATTAAGGCTGATATTGGCGAAATTAAAGCTGATATTAAAGAAATCAAGCAAGATGTTAAATCCCTAGAGATAGGACAGGCAAAATTAACCGAAAGAGTCGAAGGGATGGATAATCGCCTCAAAATAGTCGAGGGCAGTCAAAAAAATCAAATTTGGGCATTGATAACCATTTTAGGAGGTTCACTAATTACCGCTTCCGTCGGTTTGCTGATCGCTATTTTGCGCTTTGTCTTGTTTAAGTAAAAAATTATGGCTATGGATGAAACTAAAACCGAAATAAATCAAGAAATCGACTCAGAAACCGAAAAAATTGAGCCATCAGCCTCGGTAATAGAGAGATACGCCCAAATCCACTTAAAAAGCGAGGGTGAGAAATTGGTGCTAATTTTGCCCAAAACCAGCGCCGGGGAGACAAGTCAGGATTGGACAGATATCTTGACAGGATTAAAATATTATCTCCGTAATAGCGGCCAAAACAGCCCCGCTAGAACACCAGTACACCTACAGGCCAACGATCGCCTGATGGATACGCGCCAACTACAAGCGATCGCCACAATTTTAGACAGCGCCGAATTACCCCTACATACCATCCAAACCCAAAGAAGACAAACCGCAGTGGCAGCGGCAACTATGGGTTACAATGTCGAACAAATGCGATCGAGTCCCACGGTTTTTGGGGACGAGCAACCGCTGCCATCCCTCCTCGCCGAACCTTTGTACTTAAAAACCACCCTGCGATCGGGTGTAGAAATCCGTCACCCGGGTACAGTTATAATCATGGGCGATGTCAACCCCGGCGGATCGATCGTCGCTGATGGCGATATATTAGTTTGGGGGAGTTTGCGCGGTGTGGCCCATGCTGGATTCCGCGGCGATCGAGCAGCGGTAATTATGGCCCTGCGAATCGACTTAACTCAACTGAGGATCGCGGAATTAGTGGCACGCGCTCCGGCTTTAGCTAGTGATCGCATTGAAGCAGAAATTGCCTGTATCAGCGAAGGAGGAATCCGCATCATTGGGGCTTATAATTTTTCCAGAACCTACACCTTTAAAGATAAAGTGGGATGGGTAGAAAAAAGGTGATCAGTGACCGGTAAACAGTGATCAGTAAACGGTGATTCAGTGACCAGTAAAAATAGGGATTAACTGCGTTGAAATGAAAAACTCTATCAAACTGATAACTGATAACTGATAACTGATAACTGATAACCGGTAACTGATAGCTGATAACTGATAACTGATAACTGATAACTGATATAAATTATGGCTCGTGTAATTGTGGTGACATCGGGAAAGGGAGGAGTTGGTAAAACGACAGTAACGGCGAACTTAGGTTCAGCCTTATCTCAATTAGGCTGTCGAGTCGCCCTTGTCGATGCTGATTTCGGACTGAGAAATCTCGATTTATTGTTAGGATTAGAACAGCGTATCGTTTATACTGCCCTCGATGTGGTGGCGGGAGATTGTAGCCTTGATAAAGCTTTAGTTAAGGATAAAAGACAGGAAAATCTGGTCCTATTACCGGCGGCACAAAATCGTACCAAAGAGGCGATTACTGCCGATCAAATGAAGGATTTAGTCGCCCAATTGTCAAAAAGTTACGACTATGTATTGATTGATTGCCCGGCAGGAATTGAAATGGGTTTTCGCAATGCGATCGCCGCTGCCCAGGAAGCGATCATCGTTACTACCCCAGAAATGTCGGCGGTGAGAGATGCCGATCGCGTGGTGGGATTACTAGAAAGCGAAGATATTAAGAGTATCCGTCTGATCGTCAACCGGCTGCGGCCAGAAATGATTCAACTCAACCAGATGATCAGCGTCGAGGATATTCTCGACCTCTTGGTAATTCCCCTGTTGGGGATTATTCCCGACGATCAAAGAATTATTATTTCCACTAATAAAGGGGAACCATTAGTATTAGAGGAGAAGACCTCTCTCCCCGCCATGGCCTTTAGAAACATTGCCCAGCGTTTACAGGGTCGCGATGTGCCGTTTCTAGATTTAATGGCCGGTCAGGAAGGGTTTCTCACTCGTCTGCGTCGTCGCTTATTTGGGCCTTAAACTCTCTCATCTCAACCCCTTAACCTACTATGAATGACCTGATCGATAAACTTCTCGCATGGCGCGGTTCGGGCAAAAGTGGCGACCAAGCTAAAAAACGCTTAAAACTCATTCTAGCCCATGATCGCGCCGATCTTAGTCCCGAAATTCTCAATATGATGCGTCAAGAAATCTTAGAAGTGGTCAGTCGTTATCTTGATATCGACACCGAGGAAACCGAGTTACTCCTAGAAAGTGACCAACGAACTACCGCCCTGATTGCTAATTTTCCGATTCGTCGCATTAAACGCCGTCCTTTAACCTAGAAATTGCCATGAAAACTAAACCGATCGAGCTTTGGCTTAGTCTAGCGGTTAGTCCCTTTCTTTTATCCTACTTGGGACTACGTTCTATTAATAATTGGTTGATAGAAGTCGGGAAAGACAGCGAGGAAATCTTTCGTGGCGATCGCTTGCCGCTGCTCAATATTCCCGATCAGTTACCGGTCAAAAGTGACCAATAATCCAAGAAAAAAGTCCTTTTGCCCCCTGAAAAGAGGCAAAAATAGTGAAATTTTTGTTAAAAATCGGAAAAAATGTGATTCTTTGGCATATAATCTCATTTTTGACAAACCCTAAGAACTAATCCCGATCGATCAGTTATCAGTGATCAGTTATTGCTTTGATAGAGTTTTTCATTTCAAGGCAGTTAATCCCTATTTTCACTGATTACTGATTACTGATTACTGATTACTGATTACTGATTACTGAAATTATGAGCGTCCTTGTCCCCTCGACCGAAACCGAACAGGATATTTTCAGCACTTCCAACCTGTTTCTGCAGCAAAGACTGAAATTAATCGAAGATTTATGGAAAGAAGTCTTAGTCTCCGAATGTGGTCAAGAATTAGTCGATTTACTGGAATTACTGCGCCATCTCTGTTCTGAGGAAGGACAAGTGACCGATGATAGTCCAGAAGCAACAATCGCCAAAATGATCGAAGACTTGGAACTAGGGGAAGCGATCAAAGTTACCCGCGCTTTTGCCCTCTATTTCCAGTTAATAAATATAATCGAACAACACTACGAACAAAGGGATCAGCAACTACTGCGACGGACGGTGATCGGGGAAGAAAACGAAAGTCCCAAGGCTGACCCAAGGCAAAAAAGCCTTTTAGCCACCATTGTCGGGGCCGATTGGTTAGAAAAAACCCTGAACGAGTCCGATCACTCCGGCCCAAAATCGGGACTATTTCACTGGTTATTTCCCTATCTCAAACAGGTTAACGTCCCTCCCCAAGAAATTCAGCGTCTTCTCGATCAGTTAGATATTCGTCTGGTTTTCACGGCCCACCCCACAGAAATTGTCCGTCACACCATTCGCATTAAACAGCGCCGCATCTCGGGCATTCTCGAAAAACTCGACCAAGCAGAAGAAATCTTTCGCAGTCTGGGGTTAACTAACTCCAGAGAAGCACAAACAGTCACCAAACAGTTAAAAGAAGAAATTCGTTTTTGGTGGCGAACAGATGAACTACACCAATTTAAACCCACCGTCGTCGATGAAGTGGATTATGCCCTGCACTACTTCGATGAAGTTCTCTTTGATTCCCTACCCCAGTTAACCCTGCGTCTGCAGCAAAGCCTAGAATCCTCCTTTCCCAGTTTACGAGCGCCGAAAAATAACTTCTGTCGCTTTGGTTCTTGGGTGGGGGGGGATCGGGATGGCAATCCCTCCGTTACCCCCGAAGTCACCTGGAAAACCTGCTGTTATCAGCGCAATCTCGTTATTAAAAAATATCTCGATGCTATTCGCGACCTGACCAGTATTTTAAGTGCCTCCCTGCACTGGTGTCACGTCTTGCCGGAGTTGCTGGACTCCCTGGACAGAGATAAACAGCAAATGCCCGAAATCTATAGCCAGTTAGCCATCCGCTACCGTCAGGAACCCTATCGCCTCAAATTGGCCTTTATTCAAAAACGTCTGGAAAATACCCGCGATCGCAATAATCGTCTCAATGACCCGGAAGAACGACAATTATTAACTAAACTCAACGAAACCAACATCTATCGCTCTGGTTCCGAGTTTTTAGCCGAATTACAGCTATTACAGCGCAGTCTCTTGCAAACCGGTCTTTCCTGTCAAGAACTGGATCAACTGATCGCCCAAGTGGAGATTTTTGGCTTTGTCCTAACTCAGTTAGATTTTCGGCAAGAATCCACCCGTCACGCCGAATGTATCGAAGAAATCGCCGCATATCTGGGAGTTTTACCGAAACCCTACGGTCAATTAACCGAATCAGAAAAAATCGCCTGGTTAGTGGAGGAATTAAAAACCCGTCGGCCGCTAATTCCCCGGGAAATGCCCTTTTCGGAAAGAACCTGCGAAACCATTGAAACCCTGCGAGTTTTAAGAAGTCTGCAAGGGGAATTCGGTCTGGAAATCTGCCAAACCTACATTATCAGCATGACCAACGAGGCCAGCGATGTGCTAGAAGTGCTGTTATTAGCCCAAGAAGCCGGTTTATACGACCCCGCCACTAGCCGCAGTTCCCTCCGCATCGTTCCCCTCTTTGAAACCGTCGATGACCTCAAACACGCCCCCGGCATCATGCAGACTTTGTTTGAATTGCCCCTCTATCGGGCAACCCTAGCCAGCAGTTACGACCATTTAGCGGCTTTAAACGGGGAGGACGTGACCCCGGAACCTGCCATCCTCGAACCGAGTAATTTACAGGAGATTATGGTCGGTTACTCCGATAGTAACAAGGATTCCGGCTTTTTAAGCAGTAATTGGGAAATTCATAAGGCCCAGAAGGCTTTACAAAAAACCGCTAAACAATACGGCGTGGATCTACGTCTTTTTCATGGCCGGGGCGGTTCCGTCGGTCGCGGTGGGGGTCCGGCCTACGCCGCTATCCTCGCCCAACCCCGGGGAACTATTAACGGTCGCATTAAAATCACCGAACAGGGCGAGGTTTTAGCCTCGAAATACTCTTTACCGGAATTGGCCTTGTATAACCTCGAAACGGCCGTAACAGCAGTCATACAGGCAAGTTTACTGGGCAGTGGTTTTGATGATCTCGAACCCTGGAATCGCATCATGGAGGAGTTGGCCACCTGTTCACGGCAAACCTATCGCAGTTTGATTTATGAAGAACCGGACTTTTTAGACTTCTTTCTGTCCGTAACTCCCATTCCTGAAATTAGTCTTTTACAGATTAGTTCCCGACCGGCCCGCCGGAAAAGTGGTCAACAGGATTTAACTACCCTGCGGGCAATTCCTTGGGTGTTTAGTTGGACCCAAACCCGTTTTCTTTTACCGGCTTGGTATGGTTTAGGGACAGCTTTACAGATGTTTCTCGATGATTCTCCTAGCAGAAATTTGGAATTGTTACGCCATTTTTATCACAAGTGGCCTTTCTTCCAGATGGTGATTTCTAAGGCAGAAATGACTCTATCGAAGGTGGATATACAGATGGCCTATCACTACGTCAGTGAACTTTCTAAACAGGAAGATCGAGAACGTTTTGAACGTCTGTTTGAAAGGATCAAAGAGGAATATAATCGCACTAGCGAGATTGTTCTCCAGATCACTGGTGAGAAACATTTATTGGATAATGATCCGAATTTACAGCGCTCGGTGCAGTTACGCAATGGTTCGATCGTTCCCCTCGGTTTCCTACAGGTGTCTCTCCTCAAGCGTTTACGTCAATACAATAGTCAAGCTCAATCCGGTGTGATTCATTTCCGCTATTCTAAAGAGGAGTTATTAAGGGGCGCTTTAATGACGATTAATGGTATTGCCGCAGGGATGAGAAATACCGGTTGATTACAGATAATTAGGGTGTGCTGAAAAAGTGTATTGGTGGGGGCAGGGTGTGGGGTGTAGGGTGTAGGGTGTAGGGATTTTGAGGGGGTCAACCACCTAATTTTCAGGGAAAAAGTCCCTGAAATTTCCCTCCGATCCCCGCAATGGCTGGCACTTTTTGAGGGGAAAAAAGTCTAAAAATCTTACCCAATAAGGTTTTTAGATTTTTTCAGCCAGCCCTAATTAATGGTAGTTTTCCGGTGGTTATCTTGAAGGTAATCCCCCCCTATTTTTGTGATTTGTCAACTTTTTCTAGAATTTCTACTAAGTTGTTATTTTTCAAGGGAAAATTACCGCTAAAATTGGGCTTTATTGCCGATTTTATCACTCAATCCCAGCCTTTGGGGGGTTCTATTGGCTAATATTAAGTAGCTGGTTATAATTAAATTAAAAATGGATTTTAGGTTCGATCCCCCCTGCCCCCCTTGATAAGGGGGGTGCCGATCCCCCCTTAGTCCCCCCTTTAATTCCCCCTTGATAAGGGGGGTGTCTGATAATTTTTAACGCCTACCTACTTACTATCACTTATGGACTAAAAATGAAGATTTGACCGCTAACAGTTGACAATCGATGATCGATCCCGAAGAGAAGCAATTAAGCTCACTGGTGTGTCGGAAGATTAGAGATTGTGCCAAAATGGAGAAAGTGACCGAAGGATTACAGGTAAATTGTTAAAGAAAGGATCGAGTAACCGTGACTGATACGAACTTAGATATACTATCCCTGACCGATCCAGCGATCGCAGGGATTTTGCAAAAAGAACTGCAACGTCAAAGAGATCACCTAGAATTAATCGCTAGTGAAAACTTTACCTCGGCTGCCGTCATGGCCGCCCAGGGTTCGGTTTTAACCAACAAATACGCGGAAGGACTGCCCAAAAAACGCTACTATGGCGGTTGCGAATACGTTGACGAAGCGGAACAATTAGCGATCAATCGGGTTAAACGACTATTTGGGGCAAATCACGCTAACGTACAACCCCACTCCGGGGCCCAAGCTAATTTCGCCGTTTTCCTGACCCTCTTGCAGCCAGGCGATACGATTATGGGCATGGATCTCTCCCACGGTGGTCATCTTACCCACGGTTCCCCCGTTAACGTTTCCGGGAAATGGTTCCGAGTCGTACAGTACGGAGTAAGTCCCGAAACCGAACTCCTCGACTACGATCTCATCCTTGACATCGCCCGCAAGGAAAAACCCAAACTAATTATCTGCGGTTATTCTGCCTACTCGCGCCAGATTGATTTCGAGAAATTCCGCGCCATCGCTGACGAAGTGGGGGCCTACCTGATGGCAGATATCGCCCATATTGCCGGTTTAGTGGCCACTGGTCATCATCCTAACCCCCTACCCCACTGTGATGTGGTCACTACCACCACTCACAAAACCCTGCGCGGTCCTAGGGGGGGTTTAATTATGACCAAAGACGAGGAATTAGGCAAAAAATTCGATAAATCCGTCTTCCCCGGTACCCAAGGCGGTCCCCTAGAACACGTGATTGCAGCGAAAGCGGTGGCTTTTGGGGAAGCATTGAAACCGGAGTTTAAAATCTATTCGGGCCAAGTAATCGCTAATGCCCAAGCTTTAGCCGGTCAGTTGAAGGCTAGAGGGATTAAAATTGTCACTGATGGTACGGATAATCACTTGATGTTACTCGATTTAAGATCCGTGGGCATGACCGGGAAAGAAGCCGATCGCTTGGTGAGTACTATCAATATTACCGCTAATAAAAATACTGTTCCCTTCGATCCCGAGTCTCCCTTTGTCACCAGTGGTCTGCGCTTGGGTTCCCCGGCTATGACCACCAGAGGACTAGGAGAAACGGAATTTATCGAGATTGGCAACATTATCGCCGATATTCTCCTTAATTCCGGTGATGAAGCCCTGAGAACTGCTTGCCGTCAACGGGTAGGGAAACTTTGTGAAAGCTTCCCCCTCTATCCCCATCTCCATATTTCCGTCCCCGCCTTGGCCTAAAACGAGAGATAATAAAAACTCATAATTGGCGATTGCCTGTCAGTGGCCAATTGTGAATTAAATCGCCCCCCAATTCCCATGTCTGGAGATTTATACTATCTAATTGCTTTTCTGATCGCCCATACCGTGGTACTTTGGAGTACCCCCCTCGTCAGAACCGTCGGACTGAAAAGCGGTTACGTCGATAAACCCAACGAAAGGAAGGTCCATGAAAAGCCTATGGTTCGACTGGGGGGAGTTTCGATTTTTGTCGGCGCTTTAACTGCCCTCCTGATTGTTTGGTGGTTGGGAGGGTTTGCAGGTTTAAACAGCGATCGAGAATGGGAAGTGTGGGGCGTAACCCTAGGCGGTTTGGGCTTTTTCCTCATCGGTCTAGCGGATGATCTTTTTAATCTTTCCCCCCTCAATCGTCTGGTAATGCAGTTTAGCGTCGCTTTTCTAGCTTGGCAAGCTGGCGTTAGGATCGATTTCCTCTCTATTCCCTTCGGCGATTTATTACAAATTCATTGGCTAAGTTTGCCAGTTACTCTCCTCTGGTTAGTGGGGATGGCTAACGCGATTAATTGGATTGACGGTTTAGATGGATTAGCGGCAGGGGTTTCGGGTATATCTGCCGTGGTGATTTTGATTGTAACTTTGGTGATGGGACAACCGGCCGCCGCTATTATCGCCGCCGCTTTAGCGGGTGGGGCCTTGGGTTTTCTGCGTTACAATTTTAACCCCGCCCAAATTTTTATGGGGGATGGTGGGGCCTATTTTATGGGTTTTACCCTCGCGGGTGTGGCGGTGATTGGATTGGCTAAAACTACTGCTGTGACTACTGTTGCCGTTACCGCCGTCCTATTACCCTATCTCATCCTCGCGGTTCCTCTCCTCGATATGTCCACGGTGATTATTTCCCGTCTCAAACGCGGAAAATCCCCTTTTGTGGCTGATAAACGTCATTTACACCATCGTTTACTGAAAGCGGGTATCTCTCACCGTCTGACAGTATTATTTATCTACGCTCTAACTCTCTGGGTAGGCAGTTTAGCCCTCGGTTTCTCCAATGTTCCCAGTGGTTGGGGTTTTGCCTTTGGTGCGACTCTCCTCCTCGGTTACGTCGGTTGGCAAGTCTGGCGCAATCGTGGCAGTGAACCGTAAGCCATCTTAAAGTCGTCAGCTATCAGCTTTTTTCTGCGGATATCCCTTCGGCATCCAGTTTGTCACTATGAGAGAGCAAGCAATGATGAATTTTTATCTTCATAAAATAATTTGATTGTACTGAACTCTCGACGCAGTAAATTTTCAACTTGTAAAGTAGAACAGTTTCCTAGTCTCAACCAGATGACTTTGGGAGGATTCCCAAACACTAAACTTAGATCGTGCATATCGGCATCTTTTGAGACAATCATCAAATCATTATCTTTGGCATAATTCCAAACTATCGGGTCTATTGTTGCTTTCATCCCTACATCCCGAACATGAAGCGAGTCTGGAAAAATATCGCTCAAACGGGTAGATAATTTAGGGGATAAGTTTTCATCAAATAGTAATTTCATGCTGATCAAGTCGAAATCATTAACCGACGTTCACGATCAGCGGCATAAGCAATACAAGCCTTTAAATCTTCTCGCGTCAGGTCGGGAAAATCCTCAAGAATTTCTTCTTCTGTCATTTCCGAAGCTAGGTATTCAAGCACTTCATAAACTGTGATTCGCAAGCCACGCACACAAGGCTTACCACCACGTTTATTGGGTTCAATTGTGATATAGTCTCTATAATTCATGATGTGAGGAGGGCATTTTTATTAATTTTATCATACCATTTATTGCTGCTAAAAACAGTAGTTTTGGAAACAGTCAAGCTCTAATCACAGTAATTCTATATTGATTTTCTGTCACCACAACTTCAGTGGATAATCTTTCTTCCATTGGTAAAGCATTTTTTCGCCTATCAAAGATAAATAACCAACCAAAATCTAAACCCAAACGCCCTAAATAAGATTCTAATTGTTCAATTCCGTCAGCTTGAGGATCGCGTTTTTTATCCCGCCATACTTTTAATTCAATCCCTAAAATTACATCTTTATACTGCAAACATAAATCCATTCTGTCACTACCAATTGCATATTCCCTTTCTAAAACTCCTCCACCATTAACCACACGATGTAAAAAAGCCATTAATACTATATGTGGAGCGATTTCATGATAACCAGTGCTACCTAATAATGGTTCTCCGTGCTGTCGCCAAAATTTGAGAAATGCTGTTAATAAAGCATCTATATTTAATTCACCTTTTGCTGTCAACCAACTAGGACTAATTAAAGGTAAACTGTCCTGAGTTCCTTGTACTAAAACACGGGGAATAACTTCACGATAAATGGGGTTAGAAATAACTAATCCCCCCATCGGATCACGTCGTAATAATCCTAAATCTATTAAATATTGCCTATCATCTGCTAGGGTATCGGGTAAGGTTTGCCCTGCTAAAATTGGTTCAATAATGTTTTTAACTCGTTTTTCTCTGAGTTTTTCCGCTAAACTATCTAAATGAGTATCCTGACGAGCTATTAATATTTCTTTGGCTGTTAAAATATGTTTTTTAGTAATAGTAATACTTCTATCTTTTACCATTTTTTCTACAATTTCTTTAGCTAAGGCATTGACTAGCCAAGGTTGTCCTTGGGTTAAATCATAAGCTGTTTCTATTGCTTCTGGTGTGAAAAGTTGTCCAGTTGCTGCTGTATGTTTTTGATATAATTCTCCCACTTCT
>NZ_JAJTDH010000022.1:0-39959 GCF_021300285.1 Microcystis sp. 49638_E5
ATTGCTGTATTGCAAGCATAGTCAGCTTTTAAAGATAAATTATTGTTTTATTGGTCAGCAATAATTGTCTGTTTTTTCTTTAATTTTACATGACAAGTTCGGAAGAGCCAAAATACTTAAATGTAACAAAAAAATACATAAGTCGGCAGGTGTAATTAAATATCAGACTTATCGAGGTTGAATTGAGCCACGAAACCCACAACCAGCATAGGTGATCAACTGGACTAACCTATATTACAAATCATTAAGCCGATTGACAGCCTTTCTGAGCATTCTCAATGAAGTGTAACCTAATTTGCTATCGACGACCGACTCCCCAAAACCAGAGACTTTGTACCTCACCATTAAGATAACTGCTATCAAAACGCGGATATCACTGCCAATAGAGTTCGGTTTTACTGTTATGGGATGAGCATTAACGGGGGTACTATTCTAGGTAAGGAATTTGTATCTAGTCAGTGATGAAGACGATGTTAAAGGGGTCTTTACCGAAATTAAGCGATATTTTCCCGCCGACTGACCATCAGGACCGGGAAACCTTCACCCCCAATGCTTTTTATCCTAATTTATCAGAATGGCTCAAGCGCTCGCAACTGAAAGCGGAAAGTGAGTGGTTCGCAGCGATCGCCGCTTTAGAAAATATCTTATTACAAAACCAAAATAATGCTGCCGCCAGTCGGGGTTTAATTCTCTCCGGTCCGACGGCTTTAGTCAGAGAAAGCAAGGCTTTAACGGGTTTTGAATTTGGTGTTTTTACCGTTAAAGCTTTAAAACATTTACAATGGCTGGGTTTGCAATTGCCTTCTCAGGAAAAATCCGCCGCCGATATTTCCCCGACGGAGATTCATGAATTGCCTCTCTTGCCAACGGATCCGATTGCTAATGAAAGATTTTGTCTGGTTTTTAGCGAAAGTTTCTCTCTTTTGCTGGTTTTAGGCGAGGATCAGTGGGGTTTGTCCTCTTTTCAATTTTCCTTTGATCCCGTCCTCACTCAGCAAGCCTGGCAGCAGTTGCGGCAACGATTAGTTAATCTGCGTTATCCGCAAATCGGGACTTTAGAGGCAATTATCGAGGCTAATGGCAGTCCCTCGCCGGATTACCGTCTAGTTAGCCAATTTAGCCGCCAATTACTGCAAAATTTACCCAACCAGCCTAATTTAGACCTGAAAAAAACGAAATCGCCTATCAATGCCGAAATCACTCCGCCAAAGGAAGATAATTCTAATTTAGAATCGGGTTGTGATTTGGAATTATTGCGAGCTTTAACCCACGAAATTCGCACCCCTTTAACCACCATTCGCACCATTACCCGATTATTATTAAAACGGGCAAAAGTAACGGAAGATGTGCATAAATATTTAGAAACAATCGATTTAGAATGTAGTGAACAAATTCAGCGCATGGAATTAATTTTCCGAGCCGCAGAATTGGGTATTAATCCTCTGGTAGATAAACCAATTCAATTAATTCCAATTGCTCTAGAAAAAGTCTTTCAAGATAGTATTCCTCGGTGGCAAAAACAGGCTAAACGGCGCAATGTCAATTTAGAAGTTAATGTACCGAAAAAATTGCCTTCGGTAATTACTGACCCGAATTTATTGGATCAAATGTTAAATGGAGTCGTGGAAAAATGTACTCGCAGTATGGCTAGTGGTGGCCTGTTGCAAGTACATATATCAACGGCAGGAAATCAATTAAAAATGCAGTTCCAAACTCAGGTAAAATCGACTAATCTTACCCTCAAAGCTTTGGGAAAAGTCTTAATGTTTCAACCAGAAACGGGCAGCTTAAGTCTGAATATGAAGGTAACTAAAAACCTTTTTCAAGCTTTGGGAGGTAAATTTATTGTGCGTGAAAAACCCGAAGAAGGTGAGATTTTAACCATTTTCTTGCCCCTCGGACGCATTAAATAAGTTGGGATTATTCTGAATTTTTCATCTTGTAAAATAGGCAAAATTGCCAAGAGGATGCTATACTAGAGCAACAAATAATATTGATAGTTGCTATGGAAAAAACTGTTTTAATTTTAGGTGGCACCGGTCGCATTGGTCAAAGTGTCGCCCTAGATATTATTAATCATACTGCAGCTAAAATTATTATCACAGGACGCAAGGAAAAATCCATTAAATTACTGCCAAGAATGCAGTTTTTGGCTTTAGATTTAGAAGAAATAGACAAGCTTAGACAGGCAATTAAAAATAGTGATTTAGTTATTCATTGTGCCGGTCCCTTTCATTATCGCGATGGCAGGGTAGTAAAAATTTGCATCGAAGAAAAAGTCAATTATATTGATGTTAGTGATCATCGTTCTTTTTATCAAAAGTTAATCCCCTATCGAGAATTAGCGATAAAAGCGGGAATAACTGCCGTGGTTAATACGGGAATTTTCCCGGGTATTTCTAATAGTATAGTGCGGGAGGGAGTGGAACAGTTAGATAGGGTAGAAACGATCCGTTTAAATTATGCCGTAGCTGGTTCAGGAGGTGCGGGATTAACTGTGATGCGGACAACTTTTCTCGGTTTAAAAAAGCCTTTTTTAGCTTGGATTGAGGGACAATGGCAAGAGATTAAACCCTATACTGCTAGAGAAGTAATTGACTTTCCCGCTCCTTTGGGTAAAACTGGTGTTTATTGGTTTGATATGCCAGAAACCTATACTTTTGCTGAATCTTTTCAAGCGCAAAATGTGATCACAAAATTTGGCTCTATTCCCGATTTTTATAATCATTTAACTTGGATTACTGCCCATGTTTTTCCTGATGCTTGGGTAGAAAGTTCTCGGGGAATTGAGTTTTTTTCCCAAGTTAGTTATCGCATGACAGAAGTAACCGATAAATTTTCGGGAATTGGGGTAGCAATGTTAGCAAAAGTGGCCGGATGGCAAGGGCAGCAAAAAGCAGTTTATCAAGCAACTATGCTTCACGAGAATACTGCTCAAGCAGCCGGCTGGGGAACTGGCAGCGTGGCAGAATTAATCTTAGCGGCAAAACTCCAAAAAGCCGGGATTTATCCAGTGGAACAGGTGTTATCCACAGAACTATTCCATGCTACGATGAAAAAAAGAGGTATTAAACTCGATCGCTCCTGTGCAATTGTGGCTTAGAAGATGAAAAAAATCTGGCGTTACCTAGGGCTGTTTTGTTTAGTTTTGTTACTGACTTTATCCCCTATCTTCATGATAGCGGCCCAGAATAATCCTGCTAAACAAGGACAGGAAACACCCCTGGAAACTTTGGGAGAAGTTTTTCCCGTCATGCTTGATAATCAAGAACTTTTTACGATTCGGCAGGGAATAGGTTCTTTTTCAGCGCAAGAAAGAGCGAAATCGATTACAGACAGAATTGAAAAAATTGCCGATGACGATGCTCTTTCTCCTGAAGATTTAACCATAAAAATTGATCCTGAAGACAAAAACCCTTCGATTATTTTGGGAGATACGGTTATTGCTACTATTACTTCTAAAGATGCCAAATTACACTCAGTAAGTCAAGAAGTATTGGCCGAACGAGCTTTAGCAAAGATTAAAGCGGCCATTGTCCGTTATCGTCAAGAACGTCAACCGGATAACCTCTTCAAAGATGCAACTTTGACGGTAAGTGCTACCTTAGCCACGGTCTTAATTTTCTGGGTAATAATTTTTATATCTTCGCGGGTTTTTCCCCAGATTCAGAGATTAATCACCTCCCTAGTTCCTGGGGTCGTATTCCAAAATTTTGAGATTATTAGTTCCCAAACAATAGGAATTTTTTCCCTAAGAGTTTTGCAATTTATCCGAACTCTAATTATTTTAACTATTCTCTATTTTTATTTAACTTTTGTCCTTCGTCTTTTTCCCTGGACTAGAAAATTTGGTGATGGTTTTCTGCAATACTTTTTTAGTGCTTTGGAAGTTATTTCCCAAGAGATAGCAAAATATTTACCCAATATTTTTATTATACTGATAATTGTTTTCATAACTCACTATCTGTTGAGAGCAATTAAACCATTTTTCACTGGATTGGAAAGAGAAAATTTAGTAATCCATGGTTTCTATCCCGATTGGGCAAAACCAACCTATAATTTACTGTCACTGCTGATAATTGCCTTAGCTATAGTCATCGCTTTTCCCTATCTACCCGGATTTAATTCTCCTGCTTTTCAGGGGGTTTCGGTATTTTTAGGGGTGCTATTTTCCTTGGGTTCTACCTCTGCTATCGCTAATGTGGTGGGAGGAATTATTCTCATCTATACCCGCTCTTTTCAACTAGGAGATAAAATTTCTATTGGTGATGTTATTGGAGATGTGATTGAAAAAGGATTATTAGTCACCCGTATTCGCACACCGGCTAATAGAATTATCACGATTCCTAATTCATCGCTGTTAAACACCAATGTGATTAACTTTAGTGTCTCTCAAAGGGAATTCAAACAGCCTTTAATTTTGCAAACCACAGTCACTCTCGGTTATGATTTACCTTGGCGTAAGGTTCACGCAACCCTGAAAGAAGCAGCCCTAGCAATTGAATTTATTGTCTCAGAACCTGCTCCTTTTGTCTTGCAAACCAGTCTCGATGATTTTTATGTCAGCTATCAGCTAAATGCCTACACCGATCATCCTAGCAAAATGGTGTATATTTATTCTGAATTACATCAAAATATTCAGGATAAATGTAACGAAGTCGGTATCGAAATTATGTCTCCTCACTACAAGGCTCTCCGGGATGGCAATCACAGCACTATTCCTGAAAATTATCTGCCGGAAGATTATCAAAGTCCTGCTTTTGGTATTCAGTCAAATCCTCAGAAGTAATAATTTTACTAATAGCTTTAATCGCATTTGTCAAGCCCTTTTGAGTTATTGTTGATAATTCTTCACCAAATTCACAATTAATAGCAGGAATAAATATTCCCCAGGCCCTGGGAGTTTGTTGATAAATTGCTTGAGTTAATGCTAATAAAGAAGCGGGACTTTCTGCATGACCTAAATTATTCCATTCGGTAACTGCCGCTAATTTTTCTATCCAGATACCGGTTTGATTAGATAATACTGCATCAACAAAAATAACTAGGGAAGCATCAGCTATATCCGCCGCTAACTCAGGAGTCAATTGATGGGTAGCGATGACTTGCACATTAGGCAAATTCTCCTGGGCGATAATTTCGGCTATTCTCACTCCCACTCCGTCATCATTTCTTAAAGTATTACCGTAACCGATGAGCAGTATTTTAAAATTATTCATGGTTAAATAGAGGGAACAGGAGTTGGAAACTTAAGTAGCTGGTTATAATTAAATTAAAAATAGATTTTAGGTTTGATCCCCCCTGCCCCCCTTGATAAGGGGGGTGCCGATAGGCGGGGGGATCTGAAAGTTTTTAATACCTTTAACCTAATCGATTTATCTACTTCGATGCTCCGCTACTTCCCTAAACCTTTTAAACAGGATTTAGTATTAGAAGTATGTTGTCTTGGCATTTTGTGTGTTAATTTAGCATAAAGAGTAAGGAAGGGCCATGAAGACTATCTCTTTTCTCTCACCCAGAAATCATCTCTAGGCGAACCAGAAAATGCTGATATTCAATTAAGTCTAGAATTTAGTCTAGCTATGGGGAGAATTGCCTATTTAAGCGACTTTTTTCCCTAAAATGACTACATCAGCCAGAAAATCGTCTAGAGCGGCAATTTGAGGTAAATAACCCCATCGTTGAAAGCCGAATTTTTCAAAGAGACGAATACTGGCCTGATTGTGGGCAAAAATAATACAGATAAGATTAGATATACCCAATTTCGGACAGCAATTCAGGGCATATTCTACTAATAATTTACCGATTCCACGACCTTGATAATCGGGGGCAATATATAAACTAACCTCTGCCGTTTTTTGGTAAGCGACACGACCATAAAACATCTGTAAACTCAGCCAACCCACCACACGACCTTCGAGCGCTATTACCCAGATGGGATACTGTTCAGGATCGTGCTTTTTAAACCATTCTCGCCGACTTTCGAGGGAAATAGGCTTTAAATCTGCGGTTGCCTTGCGAGTGGGAACAGCAGCATTATAGATATCGATAATTGTTGGTAAATCTGTCTCTTTAGCCTCGCGAATAATCATAGAATATCAAGTAAGATGAAGTATAACCTAATTTTGCCTTGTCTCCTAACTTCTGAACTCTCCTATATCTCTCAATCTTACCTTAAAATTGGGTTTGATAGCGGACGGTAAACTCATTCAAATTGTAATCGTAGGAGAAGCGGATAAAAGACTGGGAATTAACTCGATAGACGGTTTCCAAATTGGGAAGAATATTAAAATCCGTTGCTCCGATCACATTACTAACCGCATTCTCCACATCATACACGACTCCTTGCGCTAAGAGGGGAATTGCCAACTGAACCACTCCAAACTGAATTAATTGTTCTGTATTTTTCCCCTGTAAACCATTAAAAACCGACAGCAATTGTTCCCCCAAAAGTCGAACGATTTCCCCTTGGCTGCGGGGGGGAGTGCTGGTTAATTTAACTAGAGGAGTATTAAGCAATCCCTCATCTTCACCTCTAGCAAAAGCCACTGCTTGTAGACAATTAGCAGCTTTTTGTAATTCTGTATCTGTATAGTTTTCCTCCAGGGGAAAAGGTGGACTATCGGGACGAATTTGGCACACTTCATTGATATTACGTCCTAAATTTGGTAGCAAGCGGTTTAATTCCCCTTCAACGCTGAGGGTGACATCAATCCTTTGAATGCGATTGAGGCTATCATCGGGAATTTCATTACTAGGAAAATCCCCCCCCGGACGGGAGATAGCAAAATCGCGAGATTGAGAAAATTCGCTGAGAATTGTTCGCAGTTGAATATCAACAAAGGGATTAAAAAGTCCCAACCCGCGACTAGAATCGAAAACAATAACATTTTGATTGCGTCGGTTAAGAAGAAAACGAGTATCGATGTAGCTAACCCGTCCTCGCTCGAGATTAATCACTCCATTGGTTTGTAATTTCTCCAGTGAAGTGAGCGAACCGTTCAAGGTTAAAGCACCACTAAAATCAAATTGATACAAAGGTTCTTGTTCGATTGATAATCCCGCTAAAGACACTTGGAAATTATTTAAAACCGGAGTAATATTTGTCGCCTGAGGAATGTTGAGAGGCTGCAGCCAGCGACTCACCGGTTTATCCGTTTCTTGATTAATTTCTGCTGTGCGAGGAAGAAAAACTTTACCCCTAGAAAGACGCACATTCCCTCCGATAATTGGTTGCTGAATTGTTCCAGTTACCAGGGCATTCCCAGCAATTAATCCCCGATAAAGACCATTAATTGCTATATCTCCCTCTTGAATATTAACTGTTAAGGGATTAGGATTATTTTTGATGGCTTGAAAGAAAGGTAAAACTCCCACCACAGAAATTTGTCTATCAGCGATCGAGCCTTGTAATTCCTCTACTGTTAAGCTTTCAGGGGTTAGACCAATGCGGCCATTTACGGTTAAAATCTCTGGAAAAGCAACACTGCGGATAGCAGCATTATCGAGAGTAACTATACCATTTGCTTCTAAATCTTTGATTTTTAAACCCTCTTTTATATCTAATCTTCCCGTCGCTGAAAGAACTACCTCTCCCTCACCGTTAACCCATTCAATGGTGTTTTGACTGATAGCTTCAATTAATTTAATTGCATCGGTTCCCAATTTTGCTTGGATTTTTAATTGATCATTACCCGGTAAGGGAGGATAGGGAATGCTGGCATAGAGTTGGATTGATTCCGAGGAGGTTGTCCGCAAATCAAAACGATACTGATTATAGGTAAATAAACCAATTATATCTTGATTAATATTTTGGGCATTAATTGCACCATCAATAAAGGCAAAGTTACCCTGAATACGAGGATTTAATAAGGTTCCTGTAATTTGTCCTTGAGTTTTTAGACTACCGGATACATCCAAGGGAAACTGCACAAAATTTCTCAAGAGATCGAGAGAAAGATTTTCCACGGCAAAAGTTCCCTCTACTTTTTTTAGGGAAAAATCACCCGCTAAAAATACGGAAGAATCTCGTGATTTTAATCTAATCGGTTCTATCCTGAGCAACTGACGATTTAAGTTAAGATTAATTGTTACTTCATCAATCGGAATTAATTGGGTATCGGTGGTGACAATTCCCAGAGGGTTAACAATATTTACCGTCGGTCTTTGGGGGCGCCATTCCCATCTATTGCCCTGAAATTTTACGCTAAGATCGGGATTTTTTAAAGTCCCAGTTAAGGCTATATTTGCTTGATAACTGCCGCGAAAATCTAGTTCAGAAGGTATCCCGACTACCCCTCTTTCCCTTGCTAATTGCTGGATTATTTCTTCAATTTTTGCCCGCAAATTTACCTGTTGTGCTAGGGAAGCTTCGGGATTACCTACTTCTAGGGGACTAAGTTGAATAGCTGGGTTATTCTCTGAGGAGAAAAAGTTGATTAAACTGGTTAAATCATAGATACTAGCAACTGATAATAAATCTTGAATATAACCTTGATCTACCCTCAGTTTAGCTTCTATTGCTTGGGTTTGCCAATTAAATAAACCTTGCAGATTATATTGACTTGCACCCGCTTGTAAACTACCTTCTTGCAGTTGAACTATGGAATCCCGATAAACCAAATTTGCCGTTAATTTTTCCCCGATTAAGTTACCTAAACTAGGTCGATTAATCTCTAGTTGTCCCTCACCCTGTAAGTTAAATAAATTGATGTCTAGATTAGCATTCACTTGTCCAGCAATAATCCCCGGAATATTGTAGGCTGCCGTGGGAGATATTTTCAGCATTTCTAGGGGAAAATCGGCAATCTGAACATTTAAATTTTCTCCGCTTCGTTTAGCTGTTGCTAAAAAAGGAGTTTTATTTCCAAAAGCTTGGCGAATATTTATCCCTAAGGGAAGATAGGGCAGCAGGCAATTATTTTGTTGACAAGGATCGAAAGTTAGGTCAATAATGTCCTGATTTCCCCGCAGATTTAAACTAATATTTTGACCGATTCCTGCTTGCATACTTCCTTTTAAGATAGGTTCAAAGGGTCGATCATTAATGCTAAAGTTAGCTAAATTTATATCTCCTTTGATTTGTATATTTCCCACTTTTTGCCACGCAGTTAAGAGATTTTTTCCTGTGATTTTTCCTTGAAATTCTCCGAACCCTGTCAGTGTCGATTCTCTGGGTTTCAAACGAGGATCGATCGGTAAAAGCGATATAATCTGATCTAAGGGTATAGTAGAAAAGTCAGTTTTTGCCTGTAGATTTAAGTTAACCTCAGCGATATCAGGTTGACTGGTAAGATTAGCTAAAAGAATATTTCCGCGCACATCAAAGCTATTTTCTCCCCACTGTGCCGAAAGATTGTTAACCTGAATCGGTGTTACTCCCTGCCAAATTTCTTGAATGTTTCCCGCTAAATTGGCCTTAAAATCTAAGTGAGGAATCGAGATTGATTTTATTCCTGGTAATTGTCCTAGTACGGCAGCGGGATTAAGATTAGCGGCAATAATATCACTTTGCCATAAATTATTATTCAGTTGTCCCTTAGCTTTAATTTCTCCTTTAGCCACATTAATACGAGAGTTAAAAACTGCTTTAATACTGCTTAAGTTGAGTCGTTTTTCTAGCAGGGAGTCGAAAATAGTTTGGGCATTTCCTGTTGCTTGAAAACTGGTTTGGTAAATATTCAAAGGTATGGAAATATTAGTCTGAAAATTCTCTAAACTACTGAGAATATTAAAAATCCCGTTGTTTAACTGAATATCAGTATTAATCGGATTATTATCCACTAACAACCGAGTATTTACCCTAGCATTGACGGTGGACAAATTAGGGATTTTTCCCGCTAGTAAATTATTGATTGCACCAGTGAAATTGACTTGGGTTTTTCCTAGACTAACAGGAATATTTATCTTGGGTAAAAACGGATTTAAGTTAATCCCAGTCGTATTAACTATACCGCTTAAAATACCTTGTTCCAGTTGGGCTGTCGTTCTTAGGGATTGACTATTGACAAATAATTGTATATCCCCTTGTCCGCGCCAAGTTTGTAAATCCGTTAAAGTACCGCTAATCAGAGAATTTATTCTGCCAGCAAAGTTAATTTTTGTCTTGCCTAAACTGACGGAAACTGTTAAATTTTCCACTAGAGGATTGAGACTAATTCCCCCGGTGTTGACTGTTCCTGTCAGGAAACCTCGATTCAGTTTGGCTGTGGCAATTAAAGGATTATTATCCACTAATAACTGCATATTACCTTGACCTTGCCAACTGCTGAAAATATTATTTTTATTATTCAGTAATTCCCCTAAATAACCTTGTAAATTAATCTGTGATCGCATTAATTTAACCTGGGTTGATAAGTTAGGCAATAGGGAATTAATCGGCAATCCCGCTAAGACAGCTTTAGCCTGAATATTTCCTTGCAATACTTGACTATTGACGAAAATTGTGCCTTGTTTACCGCTAATTCCTAAGTTAGCAATTCCGTTTAAAGTATTAATATTAAGTTGGTCAATTTTGCCACTAAATTGAATATTAGCTGTCTCTAAATTTAAGGGTTCTAAGGTTTCTAGGTAGGGGCAAATACTATCTAAATATTGACAAACAAGAGGCACAAAAGGAGTCAATAAAAAGTTATTGCCCGTGATTTTTGCCCGGACTAATTTGCTGGTAAAATCACCATTACCATTAACCTGTAGTTTGCCGCCATTTGTTTTAATGACCGTATCGGTTAAATTTATTTTGTTGCCCCCTAAAAATACTTTACCCTCCCCGGCAACATTGAGTAATCCTGACTGATTAACCGTGGGTATTTGCCAATTAATTAATAATTGTGGCAGTCCTAAACTACCCCTAGCTTTAATATTAGCTTGCAGATCATTTATATTAATTTTAGCGGGAATTGTCGCGAATTGAGATAAGATTTTTCTCGTGGGAAAATGCGCTTGTAAATTCAAATTAATCGGCATTTTTGTCCCGTCAAGAGGTTGATTTTTTTGCAGGGATTGCAGAATATTTAACTGCAATTTTCCTTCCCCTTTAATTTCTCCACCTGCGACGGGTTTAATTTTAATTTTATCTAAATTAAGACTATTGAGATTTGTTTGAAAATTACTGGTTATTGATTTAATAGGAATTTGCTCAAAAATAATCGGTTTGCTGCTGCTAACGGTTCCTTTAATTAGAGGTTGATCTAATTTTCCCGTCACTTGAAAAGTAGAGCGTGCTTCTCCCCGTAAATCTAGAGGTGATTGCAGATAAATAATTCTTAAAAGCTGTTGTAAATCCACCGATTCTAGAGCGACATTGAGATGATAACCAGTTTGCCAATTTACTTCTCCTCTCACCTCAGTTTTAATCTTGCCAATAGTTGC
This sequence comes from Microcystis sp. 49638_E5, assembly GCF_021300285.1. Lineage (NCBI taxonomy): Bacteria > Bacillati > Cyanobacteriota > Cyanophyceae > Chroococcales > Microcystaceae > Microcystis > Microcystis sp. 49638_E5. The sequence goes on from NZ_JAJTDH010000022.1 coordinate 11,371, forward strand.
GCTCGCCTGTTCAACTAATACTTTGTCTCCCTGTAAATTTAACTTAGTAGTTAGCTTAATTGGATACTGGAAGGGTTGGAATTTTCCCGCTACTTCCGTCACCTGAAAATTGCCATTACCTTGACTTTGATTTAGCTTTGCCCAACTGGGAATATTGAGAGCAATATTAGCATTTACTTGTCCTTGATTTAATTGAAAATTGCGATTAGGAATTAAAGTTAATAGTTGACTTAAGTTTAAACGGTCGATCTGAAGATTAGTTAGGCTTTCACCCGTTTTTAACGCCGTTTCTCCTTGAATTTTTACTTGACTTTTGAGGATTTCTGCGCTAAAATCGTAGGTGAGAGGCTGCCTTTGATTATCAATAAATCTTCCTTGACCATCGGCCTTAATTTCTATCGGTTTTTTCAGGGCATAGGGTTGGATAGTAATAGCTCCCTTCTCCACCTGAAAACCCAGATTTAACCTAATGGGTGCCTCCCGATCAAAGTTACTAGCTATTTTTTCTAAATTATCGAGCCATTGACCATTTTTATCCTGATCGAGATAAATACTGGGATTAATTAACTTGACATCAACCGGCAGCGGCAGACCTAAAAGTAAGGGCAGCGGATTTAATCCCAATTCGATCGCATCAATAGATAAACTATCAGCAGAATTGGCCGTAGCTGGAATTGCCGATTTACCGATACGAATCCGATTAAAATAAAAGCCCTCTATCTTACCTACCCTGACAGGTCTGTGCAGCATTTCACTGAAGATATTGTCTAAAATTGGGGTTAGACGTTCATAAACTAAATAACGAGTCGTAAAATAGCCAAGGGAGGTAATTCCTAGGAGAGTAATTCCCCCGACAATTAAAGTAGAAGGCCGGCGGACAAATCGACCGATACTCAGAAAAAGATTAGGACGAGGAGAAGGATCACCGGGGGAGTTACTCATAATTGTCTACCTCACACACACCAAAGAAAGGGCAATGGCTCACCAGAGCTAATGAACTATGATAATTCACCGCGGCACTGATAGCCCTCAATCGATTAATTGCAATTTTTTAGGCAATTATTGGGCTTAAATCCTGTGAGGAAGTCAAGGGCTGCGGCCAATTAAAAGCCTCTCTACCCATCTTAGCCTAAGACTCGAATGGCTGGCTAAAATTTTCGACAATCCGCCAAAATCTCGCCAGTTTCAACAGCCAACCGAATGAATATTGATCCCCCCACCAGTTTAATCAGAATATTGCCAGGATAAATAGGTTCGGAAATTGAAGATTGAGAGAAAAGTTGTGCGGACAGACAACAATCCGGCGCAGTCTGGAACAACGACCGGAAGCATTCAGTCATAGAATGTTGGGATTAGCACGTCTATTTTTACTGCAAAAATCGTCTTATAGATTAAAGATTATGAAAGCCAGATTATCGATCGCCCTAACCGCCCTAATGACCTTGGGCATAACTGCCACACCAGCGGCCAACTTTGACGAACAGGACATCGAGCAGACCCAGGTAGTAGCGATCGCTCGTCCCTACGGAGGTAATAAATTTGACCTGCTAGTCTTGGAACAAATCCAGGGAAAACAGAAGTGTTGGAACGAAAGCGGCTCAAATCCCGTCATGATCGACCCTCTACTCCTCAACTTTGACTTTACCGGCATTTGTCGCCGCGCCACCGATAGTAATGGTTATTCTATCCGTCTCGATGGCCGGGATTTTGGGCTAGATTACATCCTGCGTATTGTGGAACGCAATGGCGAATTATACTTAGTGGGAACTCCCCGGGATGCCCGCAGACCGGAATTAGTGGTGGGAAGAACCCGAGGAATGCAAACAGGATTTATGAAAATTATCCTCGAACCGGGTTGGAGATTTAGCCGTCGTACTTTCCAAGGCAAAAGTTTAGGCCACTTCTACTTTAGCGGCAAAGAAGCGGAAGTTCTCGCAGCCACCGGCAGACCTCCCGTCAGCGAAACCACTCCTCCCCCCACTTCTGGGGCCAGTTTTCAGGATATTAGCGGCGATATCTATAAAACTGAGATCGAAAAAGCGATCGCGCTTGGGGTAGTGGCTGGTTTTAAAGAAGATAACACCTTCCGCCCCGAAAATCCCGTCACCAGGGAACAATTCGTCTCGATGATTATTGAGGGGATGGGAACTGTCACCAAAATTAACCTAGAAGATATTCCCCCCGGCAGCGGCAGTTTTAACGACGTAGAAGCGACGCGCTGGAGTGCCAAAAAAATCCAATGGGCCCGGGCTAATGGTATTGTTGCCGGCAAAGCTAACGGCGAATTCCGCCCCACCGACCCCATCACCCGGGCCGAATTGATGGCGATTCTCAAACAGGCCGCCACCTACCTGAAAACTCAGCAAAAACAAGCCCCCGATTTAGCCCAAACTAAAACTCCCGTCAATTTTTCCGATACTTCCGGTCATTGGGCCGCCAGTTTAATTACCCAGATGTCGGGATTTTGCGGTGTGGCCTCTCCCTTGAACGAACAGGGTAGTTCTTTTGTACCAAATGATCCCGCCCGTCGTAACTACGCGGCAGCTGCCATCGTCCGTACCCTCGATTGTGTTAAAACCGCCAAAAAATAAGTAGGGTTTGCGGCAAAAAGTTTTTCCTAGGAGTAGGTTGTCGGGTTTCAGCCATTTTTGGGTGGTCAATTACCTAAAATTCAGGGACTTTTTCCCTGAATTTTCCCCCCGCTCACTCCCAGTCCCGGAACTTTTTGATCTCAAAAAGGCCTAAAGATATTATCCAATTACTGATGACTGATGACCGATGACCGATGACTGATTACTGATTACTGGTCACTGATTACTGATTACTGATTACTGATTGTGGTTATTAATTTTTACTTTAGGTATGCCGTCGAGTATTCCCGCTAGACTGGAAAATAATGCACCTCGGCTAGACAAAATCCTATGGTAAAGCTGCTCGAAAATCCTCTCCGAGTGGGATTGCGACAAGAAAGAACCCCAGAACCCTTAATCTTAGTCATTTTTGGGGCATCAGGAGACTTAACCCAAAGAAAACTGGTTCCTGCCCTCTATCAACTGAAACGGGAAAGACGACTGCCGGCCGAATTAACCATCGTCGGTACAGCGCGCCGAGAGTGGAGTCATGATTATTTTCGCCAACAGATGCGCCAAGGCATCGAAGAATTTTCCGACGGGATTGGCAGTGAGGAATATTGGCAAGACTTCGCCCAAGGGTTGTACTATTTCCCCGGCAACATGGACGACCCAGAAAGTTACGCCAAAATGAAAGTCTTTCTGGAAGAACTAGACGGAATCCGGGGAACTCGCGGCAATCGAGTCTTTTATCTAGCCGTCTCTCCTAATTTCTTTCCCCCCGGTCTTAAAAACCTCGGCGCGGCCGGAATGCTGAAAGACCCGATTAAACACCGCTTAGTGATCGAAAAACCCTTTGGCAAAGACCTCAGTTCTGCCCAAGTTCTCAATCGAGTCGTACAAGAGGTTTGTCAGGAGAACCAAGTTTATCGCATTGACCACTATTTAGGCAAGGAAACCGTCCAAAACTTGCTGGTGTTCCGATTTGCTAACGCTATCTTTGAACCCCTCTGGAATCGTCAATTTATCGATCACGTCCAGATTACCGTGGCCGAAACCGTGGGAGTGGAGGAGCGGGCCGGATATTACGAAAAATCGGGAGCTTTGCGCGATATGGTGCAAAATCACCTGATGCAGTTATTCTGCTTGACGGCGATGGAAGCACCCAACGCTATTAACGCTGATAGTGTCCGCGGCGAAAAAGTCAAAGTCCTGCAAGCGACTCACTTGGCCGATATTAATAACCTAGAAAAATCCGCCATCCGCGGCCAGTATAAAGCCGGTTGGATGAAAGGAAAACCCATTCCGGGCTATCGGGAAGAACCGGGGGTTAATCCGGAATCGACCACCCCCACCTACGTGGCCATGAAATTAATGGTAGATAACTGGCGTTGGCAGGGTGTCCCTTTCTATCTGCGTACCGGTAAACGTCTGCCGAAAAAAGTTTCCGAGATTGCCATCCAATTCCGCCATGTGCCGTTATTAATCTTCCAATCGGCGGCTCAACAAACTAATGCAAATGTACTGAGTATGCGAATCCAGCCTAACGAAGGTATTGCCCTCCGTTTTGAGGCGAAAATGCCGGGGTCAGAATTACGCACACGCACGGTAGAAATGGACTTTAGTTATGGTTCCTCCTTCGGTGTTGCCAGCGCTGATGCCTATAATCGGCTACTTTTAGACGCTATGCTGGGAGATCAAACCCTATTTACCCGTTCTGACGAGGTAGAAGAAGCATGGCGCATCGTTACTCCCGCTCTCGCCGCTTGGGACGCTCCCGCCGATCCCGCATCCGTACCCCAATACGAAGCGGGTACCTGGGAACCCACAGAAGCAGAATTTCTCCTTAACCGCGATGGCCGTCGTTGGCGACGACTCTAAAACAGTGAACAGTAATCAGTAATCAGTAAACAGTAAACAGTGAGCAGTAATCAGTGAGCAGTAAACAGTAATCAGTAAACTAAAAACTCACATCTGATAACTGATAACTGATAACTGATAACTGATAACTCACACCTGATAACTGATAACTGGTAACTGATAACTGATAACTGATAACTGATAACTGATAACTGACATGACTACCCAAAGCCCCCCCATTGTCTCCCTGCAAGCACCGAAAGATGTTTCCATCGATGTGATCGAGCAGGAACTGCGCGATATCTGGCAATCCTATAATAATAATGAGGATGGTATGGCCGCCACCCGGGCCACCACCTTTAGCTTTATTGTCTATGAACCCGATGCGGTACAGGAATTGTTAACCCTTCTCGGCTATTACACCGGCCCGATTGATGGTATTGCCGGTCCGCGAACCCACGCCGCCATCAAAGTCGCCCAGAAGGACCTAGAACTAGAAGTAACCGGACATTCTAGCGATGAATTTGTCGCCAGGTTAAGGGCGGCCTGGGAAGCGGAAAAAAACGCCGAGGATGGGGCTAATCATCGTCAATACGCCGCCGATTTGGATGCGATTGGAGTGGCAGATGCAATCGCTGCCTCCAATCCCTGTCGCATTATTACCCTCTGTCCCACTGCCGAGGCCGATGAAGGGGTAAAAGCCTCTGTTTCTGCCTATTGTCCCGTTAACAAACGTAGTCAGAACACTTTAGTTTGCTGTGAATACGTTACTTTAAGCGGTACAGCGGAAGCTTTGGAACGAATTGGCGGCATTATTTCCGAGTTAACTATTCCCAGTTTGCCCAAATTTCTCTGGTGGAAAGCCAGTCCCGATGCGGAATATGGACTATTTAAGCGTCTGGCCAGTCAATGTGATACGATTATCGTCGATTCCAGCACTTTTCGGGAACCGGAAACGGAACTGCTGCAAGTGGGGGATTTATTAGCCACAGATGTACCATTAGCTGACCTGAACTGGAGTCGTCTCGCTCCTTGGCAAGAACTAACCGCCGAGGCTTTTGATCCACCGGAGCGCCGGGATGCTATTCTGGAAGTCGATCGCATCACTATTGATTACGAAAAGGGCAATCCTTGTCAAGCTTTTATGTTCCTCGGTTGGATGGCCAGCCGGTTACAATGGCGACCGGTGGGATATAGTCACCGGTCGGGAGATTACGCTATTCATCGGATTAGCTTCCTCGGTCAGGACCAGCGTTTAATTGAGGCGGAATTAGCCGGTGTTCCCGTGGCCGATTGGGGTGAAGTACAAGGAGATCTGATTAGTATTAAACTCACTTCTACTAATCTTCAGGCTGATTGTTGCACTGTAATTTGTTCGGGAACTACCGGCTGTATGCGGATGGAAGCTTCGGGAGGGGCCCAATCTTGCCGGGTTGAACAAGTGTCCCATCTGGAAGACCAAAAAACAGAAACTCTGCTAGGTAAACAGTTACAGCGTTGGGGCCAGGACGTGCTTTATCAAGAAAGCATGAAAGTCACCGGTGCTATCCTCAAATTATCCCAACCAGATTAGCAAATTAGCGACAATAATCCCACCCACTTTCAAGAGACCTTGTTAACAAGGTCTCTCGATATTTATCCGGCAGTCAGCACCTGATTAAAACCGATAATTGTAGCTTTTCAGAAAACAGGTTATTATAAAGACAGAGCTTTGCTTTCAAGGGGTCAATATGGTCGCAACCACTGAGAAACGCTACACAGTCGCAGAATACTTTCAACTAGAGGAAGCTGCCACCGACAGACACGAGTATCGAGATGGAGAAATTATTATTATGACTGGGGGAACTCCTAACCATAATCGCATTGCCTTGAATTTCTGTAGAAAATTTCCCTTAACTATCCAGAATCAAGCCTATGATATATTTATCAACGATCTACGCTTGGCCATACCCGCCTATAATATGTACACCTATCCCGATATTATGATCGTTAAGGGAGAACCAATTCTTGAAAGAGGACGCACCGATACGATTACCAATCCACAGGTGATTATCGAGGTTTTATCAAAATCTACTCAAGACTATAATCGGGGTGATAAGTTTAAATTTTACCGTTCTCTTGATAGTTTTGAAGAATATATTTTAATTGATCAATATGGTTATTATATAGAACAGTTTCATAAAAGAGGCGATCATTGGGCATTCCGGGATTATCACGATCAAGAAGCGATTTTAACTCTGTTTTCTCTAGATTTTCAAATATCCCTGACAGATTTATATCAGCGGGTGGATTTTACCGCGATTGAAGTATCCTAATGATACTAAATCCGTTGAGTATAGGCTACATATCAGGATAGGCAATAGGCAATAGGCAATAGGGGCTATAGATAATCAGTCTTTAATAAACAGATTTAGTATTATAATTCATAATTCATAATTCATAAAAAAAGGCGGGCCAGGACCCACCTTGTTTAAACCTTAGATATTAGAGATAATTAGGCCTCATCGAGAGCGGCAATACCGGGTAAAACCTTCCCTTCGAGTAATTCCAAACTAGCGCCACCACCGGTGGAAATATGGCTCATTTTTTCCGCCACTCCCACTTTTTCCACCGCCGCTACCGAGTCACCACCACCGATAATAGTAGTTGTACCAGTAGCGGTTAAATCGGCTAAAGTGTGAGCGATCGCATCTGTACCCGCCGCAAATTTATCGAACTCGAACACCCCCATGGGGCCATTCCAGAGGACAGATTTACAGTTAGATAAAGCTTTTTGGAAAACTTTAACTGATTCAGGTCCAATATCCAATCCCATCCAACCATCGGGAATATTTTCGACCTTGACGATTTGGGACTCGGCATCTTTATCGAATTTATCCGCTAACACCACATCGGTAGGAAGGAGGAATTCCACTCCTTTTTCTTTAGCTTTCGCTTCCAGGGATTTGGCTAATTCCAGTTTGTCCTCTTCCACCAAAGACTTACCAACACTTAAACCGCGGGCCTTGTAGAAAGTAAAGATCATACCGCCACCGATGAGCAGTTTATCGCACTTTTCTAATAGAGTTTCGATCACGCCAATTTTACTAGAAACCTTAGAACCGCCGATAATCGCCGCTAGGGGACGTTGGGGAGTTTCAATAGCTGCTTGTAGGTAGTTTAACTCTTTTTCAATCAAATAACCCGCCACCGAGGGGCTGAGATAGTGGGTAACGCCTTCCGTGGAAGCGTGGGCGCGGTGGGCGGTACCAAAAGCATCATTAACGTATAAATCGGCATTAGCGGCTAATTTTTTGGCAAAATCGGGATCATTTGCCTCCTCTTCACCGTGGAAACGCAGATTTTCTAAAAGGGCCACTTGACCGTTAGACATTTGGCTAATCGCTGCCGTGACTCCCTCACCAATAGAATCGGGACACATGACTACTTCTTGGCCCAGTAATTCCGAGAGACGTTTAGCCACAGGAGTCAGACGCAAATTTTCTTTAACTTGACCGTCGGGACGACCCATGTGGCTGCATAAAATAACCTTAGCCCCTTTTTTAATTAAATCCTCAATAGTTGGTAGTGCCGCCCGAATGCGGGTATCATCGCTGATTGCCCCGGTGGCTTTGTCCATGGGAACGTTAAAATCGACCCGGACTAAAACCCGTTTGCCCGCTAAATCGGCTTCTGTCAAATTCGCTACTGTTTTTTTTGGCACAGCCCATAACCTCCTAGATTGCTTACCGTACAATAAAGATTAAATCAGGGTATCGCTACTTGCGGCAATTACTTTGACAAAGATTATTTCAGATTTGGGGATCAGTTTTGCAGTTCCAAGACCGATTTGCCCAGAAAAATTTGATTGGAGAGACTTGTTAATTATGTTTGAGACGATTTTATTTCCCATCGACCACAGCCGCGAAAGTCGTGACGCTACCAGTAGTGTGATCGAATTAGTCAAAATCTTTGACAGTCGTTTGGTGCTGTTGTCGGTGGTGGAAACGACACCCACCGGAGAAATTGCCGCCGACGATAAGATGAGTTCGATCGAAGCGGTGGATAGATTGTTACAATCGGCGCGAGCGGTTTTCGCCCAAGCTAACATCAATGCGGAAATGATTGAAAGGGAGGGAATGCCTTCTTTTGTCATCTGTGATGTGGCCGATGAAATTAATGCTCACCTGATCGTTATGGGTTGTCGCGGTTTAGGATTAACCGGCGAAGGCGTGTCCGAAAGCGTCACCACCAAAGTTATTAACCTTGCCCCCTGTCCGGTGTTGATTATCCCTTAATCAGTGACCAGTTATCAGTGATCAGTTATCAGTGATCAGATGTGAGTTGTCAGTTCACTGTTTACTGGACGGCTACGCCGTGCCTTTGGCAACACTGAAACAAAGCTCCCCATCTCCCCCACTCCCTACTTCATAATTCATAATTCATAATTCCCACTCCCCACTCCTGTCTTCTGAGAGAAATGTAACGAATTGTGAGAGTTTCAGCCGTCAACCCTTGAAAACTCGATCGATGGGGTTGCTTGAAGTAATTCTTAGGCCTAAAGTGTAATCTTAAAGTTTTATGATCAATTTTCCCGTTGATCGGAAAAAGGAGAACTCAAACACAATGGCTGAAACTGGATACAAACAGGTGGTGACACCCTACAATGATGATCCGTTCATTGGTCATCTAGCTACCCCCATTTCCGCTTCTGGTTTTACCAAAGCTTTTATTGGTAACTTACCTGCCTATCGTCCCGGTCTAGCTCCGATTCTGCGCGGTCTAGAAGTGGGTATGGCCCACGGTTATTTCCTCGGTGGTCCCTGGGTTGTCCTGGGTCCCTTGAGAGACTCTGAATATGCTAATCTCGGCGGCTTAATCCCCGCTTTGGCCATGGTTCTCTTGGCTACGGGTTGTTTAGCTAGTTATGGTCTTGTCTCCTTCCAAGGTAAGGCCGCTAGTGGTGATCCTCTGCAATCGGCCGAGGGTTGGAGTCAATTCGCCGCCGGTTTCTTTATTGGTGGTATGGGTGGCGCTTTTGTGGCCTATTTCCTCCTAGAAAATCTTGGTGTCGTTGATGGCATCATGCGCGGGGTTTTTAATCAATAATTAACCCTTTTTCTACCTGTTATCATTTCCTTATTTTTTTTCTAGGAGCATTTGACATGACTGGTGCCTACGCAGCTTCTTATCTGCCTTGGATTTTAATCCCGATCGTCTGTTGGTTAATGCCAGCCGTGGTTATGGGTTTGTTATTTATCTATATCGAGAGTGAATCCTAATTTAGCTCTAGGATTCCTACAATTAAGAGCTTGGAAATTAGCTATTTAATAGTTAGTTTTCAAGCTCTATTTTCTGAAGAAAAAGGAAAAAATTGACCAGATGAAAATGGGTAAAACACTAGACCCCACACCCTGGGGCCAGGGTGCATCCCACATTTGCAGAAATACCGACAATCAGCAATTATACTAAATCCGTTGAGTATAGGCTACTTATGAAGATAGGCAAAAGGCACTCATGCAAAAGGCAAAAGGGGGGATAAATAATCAGTCTTTAATAACCGGATTTAGAATTATCAGTGACTCTTAAATTAGTACAAAAATATGAACAATCGCCTGTAAGCATCTCACAGTTAACCTAATGCGCGGGGGGTTTGGGGGGTAGAACCCCCCAAAAGCTTGGATTGAGTGATAAAACTGAAAGTAACACACCCAATTTTAGGAGAAAGTTTCCCCTGAAAAATCCCAAATTAGTAGATTGACAAAAATGATACCAAATCCCTTTTTAATAGTGTGATTAACTCTCAAGTTATGAATTGTTTCTCCCCACACCCCACACCCCACACCCACGAAAAACTTTTTGCCGCAAACCCTACTTATAAAGCGGTTAGATAGCGGATTTTTTCCAACAAGAGGGAGGGTTGAATGGGTTTGAGGAGATAGTCGTCAATGCCATGACGACCGAGGAAATTAACGCTGATTTCGGGGGTATCATTCAAGATTAGCACTTTACTGGCTTGAGTTTGGCTGGATTTTTTTAAGAGATGACAGAGATGATATATATCGGGCATTTTTCGATCAACAATTATAATACCTGGCTGCACGATCTCAATTTTTTTGATAGCGGAGACACTATCAATTAACCAAATAACTTGATAATGTGCCACCATCAATAACTCACAAATAAGATTGGCAATTTCTTCGTCACTTTCAATCAAAACTATAGTGGGATGGTGGTGATTAAAATGGGGATTATTATCCGAGGGTTGGGGTTGGGATTTGGGAGGCTTTTGTTGAGGTAAACGCACGGTAAAGATGGAACCTTTATCTAAGCAAGATTCTACCTCGATCGTGCCGCGATGCAGTTCCACTAATTGTTTAGTTAAAGCCAATCCTAATCCCACACCACCATAACGACGTTTGCGAGAGCCATCCAATTGGGTAAATTTTTCAAACAGAAGCGGTATTTTTTGAGCAGGAATGCCGATGCCCGTGTCCTCTACCTGAAAAATGACCTGACTGCCTTCTTTCCACAGTCTCAGCGTGATAGCACCCTGTTCGGGGGTAAATTTCAGGGCATTTTTTAACAAGTATAAAAGTATCTGCTGAACTCGATCATAATCGGCATAAAAATAATGCTCTTTTTCGGTTATTTTCATCTCTAAAATTAGATTAATTTCTTTAATCTCTGCCTCTGTTTTAATAATCTCTAAAACATGATTACAGAGATATTTTAGCGAAAATTGTTTAATATCTAAAACAGCTTTCCCCGCCGAAAGTTGCGAGAAATTAAGCAAATCATTGATTAATTCTAATAGTTTATTGCCGTTATCCTGAATAACTTTTAGATAGTTTTTTTGTTTGTCGGGAGGTAAAAAATTATTAGCTGCCGAGCATTTTTGCAGGGTACTGGACAAACCGATAATACAAGTTAGGGGAGTTAATAACTCATGACTCATATTATTTAAAAATTCACTTTTGCAGAGGTTAGCGGCTTCTGCGGCCATTAAAGTATCTTGTAATTCTTGGGTTCTTTCTATTACCCGGCGTTCAAAAATATCTTTTTGTTCCTGTACTTGAGAATATAATTGCGCTTGATAGATAGCGATGGCGAGATGTTCACCAATCTGACCTAAAAATTTCTTTTCTTGCGGCAACCATCGGCGTTTTTCTCCACATTGATGGGCAATTAATAAACCCCACAATTCTTCTTGTACCACAATCGGGGCGATTAATTTTGATCGCACTTGGTGTTGTCGCAAAAATTCGGACAAACAGAAGGAAGAAGAATAGTTAACATCCACATCATCCACGGCCAGAATTAATCCTTGACGATACTTTTCCTTGTATTGGGGAATATAGGAAAAACAATCGTCTTCGGGGGTTAAATTTAACACGGAATTTATCTGGTCAGAAACGCGCGACTCGGAAGTTATTTTTCCCTTTCCCTCGCCGGTACCGGGGAAAAATTGATAAATTAACAATCGGTCCACTTGCAAAAATTCCCGCGCTTCCCTGACCACGGTTTCCAGAATCACCGGTAACTCCAGACTCTGACGCATCTGGGTGATGACTTGGTTTAATAATCTTTCCTGTTGGATTTGTTGGGATAGGGCAGCTTCTACCGGTTGACAAACGGAGAAGATGCGGGGACAACCCCCCTCTGCAGACGGAGAAGAAATTATCGAGAGAATTTTGACTAAAATTTTATTTTGAAAACTGCTGACATTATTGGATAGAGGCAGATTTAAAATTTGATAACCCTGCTGAATTTTTGGGTGGTGGAGAGACTTGACGGACAGTCCTTGCAGAAAGTTTTTAATCGTGTTCGCTTCAAAACTAATGCGGACTTCGTACTCAAAGTTATGTGCTTGGGGACTGGCTAACAATAAAACTTGTAGGTCGGTGGAAAGCAAGAGTTGATAGATTTCCCCCGTCTTTAGGGGCAGCTCTCTTTCACTGAGACTAATCCTCGGCGCTGTCACCTGTATTGCCAACTGTCCCCACCAAGAACGAATTTGTTGGAGGTGAGTAGATGACAACACTTGACAGCAAACATAAGCGGGAGAAGCATTCATTTATCATTTATCAGTTATCAGTTATCAGTCATCAGTCATCAGTCATCAGTTACCAGTTACCAGTTATCAGTTATCAGTTATCAGGAGGCAGGAGGCAGGAGGCAGGAGGCAGGAGGCAGGAGATAGGGTGGTGGGGTGTTGGGGTTTTAGGGTTTTAGTTGAAATTCCCCCACTTCCCCACTTCCCTACACCCCAGTCATCAGTAAGGTGTTGGGGTTTTAGGGTGTTGGGGTTTTAGTGAAGATTTTGCTTAATCCCTATCCCCTATTCCCTAATCCCTATTCCCTGTTCTTTAAATTGCCGCAGACAGATATAATCATCTCTATCTACCTAAGAATGATCCCTCGATCGAGACCCTGATTCTCAAAACCTAATCATTATTTAACCTGACTCTCAAAACTTATGCACCGAATTGCTCCCCAAGCGGGTGGTTGGACAGCAGATACCGAAGGGGTGATTATTATTGACCAAAATCCGGCCCCGATTGTTCTCCTCACCATGGCTGATACCGATATTCAAACTCTAGCGGCAGCTATCGACCATCTACCGGATAATTTTCCCGCAATTCGCGCCCTGAATTTATCGCAGTTACAGCAGCAATACAGTATCGATAACTATGGGGACAAGGTACTATCCCAAGCAAGAGTGATTATTCTTCGCTTATTGGGGGGACGGGGGAGTTGGTCCTACGGGTTGGAAGTAGTTAAGGAAATTGTCGAGGAAACTGGTGCGACTTTATTTGTCCTCCCAGGAGAGGATAAACCGGATTTAGAGTTGATGAGTCATTCCAATGCTTCCCTGACTACTGTTAACCAGTTATGGTGCTATTTCACGGAAGCAGGGATAGATAACTGGATTAATGCTGCTAAATTTATCGCGCATACCTGTCTCCATCTCGACTATCCTCCCTCTCCTCCTGGGGTTGTCCCTAGGTTGGGAATCTATTCCCAGACAACCCTATCCCAACCCCAAGCACGGACTTGGATACTTTTCTATCGTTCCCATTATCTCGCGGGTAACACCAAAGCTATCGATGCTTTAATCAGCGCTTTCACCCAAAGAAACATTGAAACTGTCCCTATCTTTCTCTCCTCTCTCCGGGAAATTGAAGTGCAAGAGGAACTATTAACCCTCTTTTCCCACCATCCCCCAGACCTAATTCTCGACACCACTAGCTTCTCTATCCAACGACCGGAAGACAAACAAAATCATCACTTCTGGCAGTCTCTCAATAAACCCATCTTCCAAGTTATCCTCAGCAGCAGCAGTTTAGAAGCTTATCAACAGGGTTATCAAGGTCTTTCCCCCCGGGATGTGGCCATGAATATCGCTTTACCGGAAATGGATGGCAAAATTATCACCCGCGCTATTTCCTTTAAATCTGTCCTCACCCGACATCCCAAACTAGAAACGGAAATAGTTATCTATCAACCCCTCCCCCACCGGGTTGATTTTGTCGCTGATTTAACCGCAAACTATTGTCAACTCTCCTCCCTTCCCAACTCCCAGAAAAAAATTGCTCTCATTTTCCCCAACTATCCCAATAAGGATGGTCGTATCGCTAACGGAGTCGGTTTAGATACTCCCGCTAGTGGTTTGGAAATTCTTCGCGCACTACAAACCCAAGGTTATACCCTCACCGACCTCCCCGACCATAGTGATGAATTAATGCGATTGCTTATTTCCGGTATCACTAATGACCTGGAGACAAGGGAATTAAAACCTATCTATCAATCTCTCTCCCTAGAAGCATATCTAGATTATTTCTCCTCCCTTCCCCCCGATAATCAAAGCGCTCTGCTTGACCGTTGGGGACATCCGGACGAGGATTTTCCTATCCCGGGCCTCCAGTTAGGTAATGTCTTTATCGGTATTCAACCTTCTCGCGGTTATGACCTTGACCCGACTCTTAATTATCATTCCCCCGACCTGGAACCTACCCACAGCTATCTCGCTTTTTACCATTGGTTACGACAGGAATTCCAAGTCACTGCTGTGATTAATCTCGGTAAACACGGCAATTTAGAATGGCTACCCGGGAAGAGTCTCGCTCTTTCTCCCCATTGTTATCCCGAAATTGCTTTCTCGTCGCTGCCGAATTTTTATCCTTTTATTGTCAATGACCCCGGAGAAGGGTCCAGCGCTAAAAGACGTTCCCAAGCTGTTATCATCGACCATCTCACCCCCCCGATGACGCGAGCGGAATTGTATGGGGATTGGGAAAAGTTAGAGTCTCTCATCGATGAATATTATCAGGCAGAATCTCTTGATCCTTCTCGTTTAGCTCTGATTCGCGAGCGGATTAACGACCTGGTGGCGAAAACTAATCTCGATCGAGAGCTAGGCACGATTAGCGCCTCCTTTGGTCAATTTCTCACCCTCGTGGATGGTTATCTCTGTGAACTCAAGGAAGCACAAATCCGCGACGGTTTACATATCTTCGGTCAATGTCCCCAGGGTCAGCAGTTAATTGATTTAATCCAATCGATTGCCCGTTCTCCCAGTCCCGACCGCCCCGGTTTAACCCGTTCCCTTGCCCTTGACCTCCATCTCGACTGCGACCCCCTGACGGAATATAACGATACTACTACTTATCTGGAAGGTCTCGCTCAGGATTTAATTAGCCAGAAAATTGAACCTCTAGGCGAAAATACGGCAAAAGAATTAGTTTGGCTAGAAAATCAGTTAATTCCTGCTTTAAAACAAACCCCCGATGAACTTATCTATCTCTTAAAAGGTCTCGCTGGCCAATACGTCCCCAGTGGTGCTTCCGGCGCTCCCACCCGCGGCCGTCCCGATGTTCTCCCCACTGGCAGAAATTTCTATTCTGTCGATACCCGCGCAATCCCCACAGAAACCGCGTGGGAAGTGGGAAGAAAGGCCGCAGAGGCACTAATTGAACGTTATACCCAAGAAAATGGTGAATATCCCCGCACTTTGGCGATTTCTATCTGGGGAACTTCGACGATGAGAAATAGTGGCGAAGATGTGGCCGAAGCCATGGCTTTACTGGGAATTCGTCCCCTTTGGGATGGTTTTTTCCGTCGGGTGGTCGGGTTTGAAATCCTTACCCCGTCTAGCTTAGGCCGTCCTCGTATTGATGTGACTGTTCGGGTATCGGGCTTTTTTAGGGACAGTTTCCCCAGCATACTACATCTTCTTAATTCTTGCATAAATGCGGTAGCTTGTCAAGAGGAAGAAGAAAAAATTAATCCTTTAGCGGCGAAAGTGAAGACAGAGAGGGAGTTTTGGCTAAGTCAGGGCTTAGGAGAAAAAGAGGCGAAACTGAGAGCTACTGCCAGAATCTTTGGCTGCAAACCTGGTGCTTACGGGGCCGGTTTACAGGGGTTAATCGAGTCACAAAACTGGCAAAATGATCAAGACTTAGCTAATGCTTATATTAACTGGAGTTGTTATGCCTATGATAGCCAAGGAACTGCCCATTCTTTACCGGAAGTATTGAGAAATAGACTGCAAGAATTAGAGATAGTGCTGCACAATCAGGACAATCGGGAACACGATATTTTCGACTCCGATGACTACTATCAATTTCAAGGCGGCTTAACTGCCAGTGTCCGGGCATTAACCGGCAAAAATCCCGTCACCTATTTTGGTGATCATTCCCGTCCGGAAAATCCCCGCATCAGAACCCTAGAGGAAGAAATTCGCCGCGTTTACCGTTCGCGAGTAGTAAACCCCAAATGGATAGCGGGAGTGATGCGACACGGCTATAAAGGTGCTTTCGAGATGGCTGCGACCGTAGATTATATTTTTGCCTACTCTGCCACTACTCACCTAGTGGAGGATTTTATTTATCAGGGGGTAGCCGAAGCTTATTTATTTGACCACAAGGTACAACAATTTATTCAGGAGAAAAACCCCTGGGCATTGCGAGATATGGCCGAAAGATTATTAGAGGCTCAACAACGGGGATTATGGACGCAGGTGGACCAGAAAACTTTAGATCAATTGAGAGCAATTGTCCATGAGGCCGAAGGAGCGATCGAATCGGGTCAGTAATTGATAACTGGTCTAGAATCAATCTATCAAGAAATTGCTCAAATTACTTTAGTAATGAGAAACGGGACTAAATAATGGCCGGAATTGAGGGATTGAGGATTAAAAATTATCGAGCGCTCAAGGATATAACCCTGGGCAAGTTATGGAATACTCAAAATCGAGATTCTCTGACACCGATGACGGCCGTTATCGGCAAAAATGGTGTGGGAAAAAGCACACTTTTTGATGCGTTCGGTTTTTTATCTGATTGTCTTAAAGGAGGAGTAGAAGAAGCTTGTGATGCGCGAGGTCGGGGTGGGTTTGAGCGTCTTCGTTCCCAGGGTCAGGAAGGAAGCATTGAATTTCAGATTTATTACAAAGAAGATTACAATTCCCGACCAATTACCTATGAATTAGCTATTGATCTAGATACGGATAATAGACCTTATGTAAAAAAAGAAAGACTCAGACAGAGAAGAAAATGTCAAAAGACCGGATGGCCTTTTTCATTTTTAATCCTCGATGAAGGGAAAGGAATCGTCTGGAAAGGAGAAGAAGAAGGGAAACAAGTAGAAGAAGGTCAAGACCATTTTGATTTACTTAAGTTAATAGAAAAAATTCAACGAGAAGCTGATGAGGAAAGCAAGGAAACCGAGTTAGTGGAACTGAATGATAAGCGCAAACTAGGAATTGCTACGTTAGGTTCTCTCAAACAGCATCCGAGAATTTCCCTATTTCGGAGATTTATTGAGGGATGGTATCTCAGCTATTTTACTCCCGATGCGGCCAGAAGTTTGCCCCTAGCCGGACCCCAGAAACATCTGAATATCCATGGAGATAATCTCGGTAATGTGGTGCAGTTTATGGAAAGAGAGCATTCCAAGAAATTTCAGAATATACTTAATAGTATTTCTCATAAGATACCGGGTATAGAAAAAATTAGCACCGAAAAAAGTCCCGATAATCGACTATTATTAAAATTTAATGATCGGGGATTCCAAGACCCATTTTATGTACAGCAAATGTCCGATGGTACTTTAAAAGTATTCGCCTATCTCTTACTGTTAGAAGACCCTTCTCCACCGCCATTTATCTGTATTGAAGAGCCAGAAAACGGCTTATACCATAAACTATTAGAAACCTTGGCTCAAGAATTTAGAAAACACGCCACAGGACAGAGAGGACGTTCTCAAATTTTTATCACCACTCATCAACCTTATTTTGTTGATGCTCTCCAGCCAGAAGAAGTTTGGATTCTGGAAAAGGGTGATGATGGTTTTTCTCGGATTAAACGGGCTAGTGACAATCCTTTAATTAAGAATCTCGTCTCAGAAGGATTGCCCCTTGGTAGTCTTTGGTATAGTGATTACTTAGATGAGAGATAAGGTCATGCACTTTGAAATTTTGGTCGAGGATTTGTCGGGAAAAAAAGCACTTGATATTCTAATTCCTAAGATTATTGACATGAATGCAGGTCATACATTTAGGGTTCATTCCTATAAAGGCAGTGGTCATATTCCCAGAGACTTACAGTCTGTTTCCGATCCTAGTAAACGGATTCTTCTTGAGCGACTACCTAAACTGATTCAAGGATATGATAAAACTTTTTCTAGTTACCCTGATAATTATGCTGCTGTGCTGATTGTGGTTTGCGATCTGGATAATCGATGTTTTCGGGAATTTCGACAGGAATTAAGCAATTGTCTGGAAAAATCTGCTATCCAATCCCAAATTTACTTCTGTATTGCTATTGAAGAAGGAGAAGCTTGGTATTTAGGTGATATTAATGCCATAAAAATTGCTTATCCCCAGGCCAAAAGTGCTATCTTGGATTCCTATATTAATGATAGTATCTGTGGTACTTGGGAAAAACTGGCAGATGCTATATACAGAGGTGGAGCGAAACAATTATCTAAGTTAGGTGGAGCTTCTGTGGGTCAAGAGAAAACAGTCTGGGCAGAAAATATTTCTCCTCAGATGAATGTGGATATTAATCGATCGCCCAGCTTTGGCTATTTTCGGAATAAACTACGTCATCTCAGTCAGGAAGAATCAACAACTTTAGTACAGACTTTCTCATCAAGATGAAGTGTAACCTAATTTGGTATTAACGACCGACTCCCCAAAACGAAAACTTCCCATCTCACCATTCAGATAACTGCTGTGGGTGCTGAAAACTCAAATCTGATAACTTACAGAGGAATGTAGCGAAATATACGGAGCGATCGAACCAATTTGTAATATATGTGGCCTATAAAATAGGATGATGCGAGCGTTGTCCATACTTGCATCGGGAGGGAACCGTGACGACTTTTCAGGCTTCGCTCAATTTACTGCCTTCTAGTTCTCCCGCTGCCAATTTTCGCACTGGAGAATGGACTTTTCCCACACTCTACTCCACTCTGGCTCCTGCTGCCCTAGCAGATTTAGTTTTTTCTCGTTACGAGATTGATGTACCGAAAAATTGTCAATTTTGGCATCGGGGTTTAAGTGATGTGTATCTCCTCGAAACCCTGACAACTCCCTACATTTTGCGCGTATCTCACTGCCATTGGCGCAGCAAAATGGAAATCGACTTCGAGTTAGAATTATTAGATTATCTCGATCACTCTCAGGTTCCCGTCGCCGCACCAATTCGCAGCAAAAACGGTGATTTATCCCTAGAAATTAATGCCCCAGAAGGGAAACGTTACGCCGTCCTCTTTCCCTATGCCCCTGGGGGAATTGCTATTGGGGATATAGATATAGAACAAGCCTATCACTTAGGGGCGATCGTGGCTAATTTACATCGGGTGACAGCAGATTTTCAAACCCTAGCCTATCGTCATCCCCTCAACCTCAAATATCTTCTCGAGGATTCCCTGCAAATTATTGCACCTTTTCTGCACCAACGACCGAGGGACCTAGACTGTGTTTTAGAAACCATTGGGGAAATAGAGGAAGAAACCGCCAAATTACCGACAGAATCTCCCTATTGGAGCATTTGTTGGGGCGATCCTCATAGTGGTAATGTACATATCACCCCTGATAATCAGATGACCCTATTTGATTTCGATCAGTGCGGTTATGGTTGGCGAGTTTTTGATATCGCTAAATTTCTGCAAGTTTCCCTACAATCCGGCTTAAATCGCCAGGTTCGCCATGGTTTCATCCAAGGTTACGATGAAACAGTACCTTTAACCGATGGCGAATTATCTTGTCTTCAGTATCTCACCCAAGCGGCCTATATTTGGTCTTGGTCAATTAGCTTAAATAATCTGCGTTTAACCGATTATAGTCGTCTCTGCGCCAATTATTTTAGTAGCCGTTTGGCCATTCTCAAACGTTTAAGAACCCAAGAATGGGAATTATTCTAAGCAGCCTTAATCCTGTTGGTGACAGCAGGCCCTAACTAACCAAGATCAACTTTCTTGCTGGTCAATGGCCAAACGAGGTATCGATCCCTGTATGCTGGTAAGTATAGATAATCACTAGGTAAAGACTTTCTTCTCCATCTGCCAAAAGTGAAGCAAGCTTTACCGCTTTTGAATACTCTCTGACAGGCTCACAGACAGATGGTTATTATGTCCAGAAGAAAGAAAAAGTTTCCCTGTGGTCACAAGGGTTATGGCCAAGTCTGCCATCATTGCGCTCAACTAGATGCCGCTTGGGAAGAAAAAAAACGTCAAAAAAATGCTTGGGAAGCCACTTTTTCCCAAGATCCGATCGATCTACGGGAATTACCGAAAAATGTCGTACTTAAAGCTAGGGAAATCCTGCAAGGATTGCAAGATCACCGCAATTATCGAGATTTCCACGGTAAACGATTGCGACACGATCGCTTTATTATCAGTATCCCCGTTACCCGCAATTATCGCCTCATCTGTCGCGACTACGGCAATCTCCTCGTCCCGGAGGCGGTGATCTCTCACGAGGACTATAATGTCTGTAAACCGGGTAGGTGAAGCTAATCTTTAGCTTGCTTGGGAAGATTTATCGCTGTTTATGTCTCCCCAAAATCCGGCAGCCAATTTTGATCGAGAATCTCCTCTAGACTAGCTAACACTTCCAAGGGGAAAATACTGGCATCTAATTTGGTTTCGTCAATAAGCAGATTGCGAGCATCGAGATAACATTTTGCTAAAATTTCCCTTAAATAGGACTTTAAACTGGGACTATCTGCTAAAAGATCAGCAATTTGTAGGCGAAAATTTCTAATTTCTTTTTTCCATCCCGCTTGGTTGTAATCTCGTTGGGATTGCCAGTAAGTTAACTTCAGTAAATGTTCTAGAAGTCGAGTTAAGAGACTCTTAAGCGCTCGTCGATTATTTTTTCCCAAATCTGCCAACTCCTCTAATAAATTCGGCCAATCTACCGATTGAAAATCGCCTTGACGTAATTGGTTGATAGTGGACTCTAACCAAAGTTGATAATCGCTATCGTAGAGATTTGAAATGGTAATATTCATCATTTTTTACTCCTTAATTGCACTTTTCAGAATTATTGCTGATAGCTTCCCAATTAGGCAACCAATTTTCAGCGAGAATCTCCTCTAGACTAGCTGACACTTCCAGAGGGAAAATACTGGCATCTAATTGGGTGATATCAATAATTATCTCCCGAGCATCGCTGTAACATTCCTCAAGTATCTCGGATAAATAGGGTTTGAGACTGGGACTATCTCTCAGTAATTTCTTGATTTGTTTCCGAAAGGTTCTAATTTCCCCTTTCCATGCTGCTTGATTATAATCTCGTTGGGATTGCCAGTAAGTTAACTTCAGTAAATGTTCTAAAAGTCGAGTTAATAAACTTTCTAATGCTCGTCGTTCACTTTTTCCCAAATCCGCTAACTCCTCTAATAAATTCTGCCAATCTACCGATTGAAAATCGCCTTGACGCAATTGGTTGATAGTGGACTCTAACCAAAGTTGATAATCGCTATTGTAGAGATTTGGGATGGTAATATTCATGATTTTTTACTCCTTAATTTCACTGTTCAGAATTATTGCTGATAGCTTCCCAATTAGGCAGCCAATTTTCATCGAGAATCTCCTCTAGATTAGCTAACACTTCCAGAGGGAAAATACTAGCATCTAATTGGGTTTCGTCAATAAGCAGATTGCGAGCATCGAGATAACATTCCTGCAAAATTTCCCTTAAATAGGACTTTAAACTGGGACTATCTTTGAGAATTTTTTTGATCTGAATCCGAAAATTGCGAATTTCTTTTTTCCATCCAGCTTGATTATAATCTCGTTGGGATTGCCAGTAAGTTAACTTCAGTAAATGTTCTAAAAGTCGAGTTAATAAACTTTCTAATGCTCGTCGTTCACTTTTTCCCAAATCGGCTAACTCCTCTAATAAATTCGGCCAATCTACCGATTGAAAATCGCCTTGACGTAATTGGTTGATAGTATTTTCTAACCAAAGTTGATAATCGCTATCGTAGAGATTTGGGATGGTAATATTCATCATTTTAAGTAGCTGGTTATAATTAAATTAAAAATGGATTTTAGCTTCGATCCCCCCTGCCCCCCTTGATAAGGGGGGTGCCGATCCCCCCTTAATCCCCCCTTGATAAGGGGGGTGCCGATCCCCCCTTAATCCCCCCTTAATAAGGGGGGTGCCGATCCCCCCTTAATCCCCCCTTAATAAGGGGGGTGCCGATCCCCCCTTAATCCCCCCTTGATAAGGGGGGCATCGGATAATTTTTAACGCCTACCTACTTAAAAATGGGAAAAAATCAGGAGTTAAGCTGCCGGTGTCCAAAGTATAGGAGAAATTTGGGCTAATCAATTAGCTAGTTTTGCCGGTTTAGCTGAATTATCCTCAATCACATCTAACCGCGAAAAAAACTGCCAAAAAGAGTGATAATAAACCTAGCTACTCCCAGAGTAACAAGGAAAGCCCGATGGTGAAAACAGTAATAGGTGTCGATTTAGGTGGAACGGCTATTAAAATTGGTAAATTTGACCAAGAGGGCAATTGTATCGAATCTCTCACCTTGCCCACTCCCCAACCCGCTACACCCAAAGAAGTCGCCCTTACCATACATCAAGGCATTTGTCAAGTAAATTTGGATAAAAGTTGTCAAGCCATCGGTGTGGGAACGCCAGGGCCAGCGGATGCTCAGGGAAGAATTGCCAAAATAGCGATTAATTTGGCAGGATGGCGGGATATTCCCCTCGCCGATTGGTTAGAAGAAAGTACGGGAATGCCGACAATTTTAGCCAATGATGCCAATTGTGCCGGTTTAGGGGAAGCTTGGTTAGGAGCGGGCAAACGGTTTCAAAACCTAATCCTGTTGACCTTGGGGACGGGAGTAGGAGGGGCAATTATCCTCGATGGTCACTTATTTGTCGGCAGCAAGGGAACAGCCGCAGAATTAGGCTTAATAACCCTCAATTTTGACGGTCCATTGTGCAATAGCGGTAATCAGGGTTCCTTGGAACAGTACACCTCCCTGCAAGCTATTCGCCGGATGACTGGCAAAGAACCGAAGCAATTGGCGGAATTGGCCGAAAAAGGCGATCGAGAGGCTTTAGAATTCTGGCAGGGTTACGGTTGTTTACTGGGGGCTGGTATCGCCAGTTTACTCTATGTTCTCACCCCAGAGGCGGTAATTATCGGCGGCGGCATTAGCGCCAGTGCTAAGTTTTTCTTTCCCTCTCTGCTCGCAGAAATCGAAAGACGGGTTTTACCTAGTTCCAGAGAAGGATTAGAGGTATTAACGGCCGAGTTAGGTAATCGCGCTGGGATGGTGGGGGCTGCTAAATTAGCTTGGCAATTAGTGGGCGGTATCTGACTAAAATTGTCTGACTTAATCGTGAATAATTAAATGGCGATCGCCATCGATACTCACCCATCCCTGACGCTGAAATTCGCCTAACAAACGCGTCACCGTTACTCTCGTGGTAGCGATAGCATTGGCCAGATTTTGATGGGTTAAACGTATCTTTAAACGACTGCCTTGGGCGATTGGTTCTCCCATTTCCCGCTTTAATAACTGTAGTAACTGCTGGAGACGTTCCTCCACTCGTTTCAGTCCTGCGATCGCCAGTAGGGATTCTGTTTGTTGTTGACGACGGATCATTTGATTTAACATCATCCTAGTTAATTCCGCCGAATTTTCTACTTCGGCGATCGTGTACCATTTTAGGTACAGTTCCGACAAGGCTCTGGCGTGATAGGATTCTAGATGGGTCAAATTTAAGCCGAAAAACTGGGATGAATGAACCCAGCCTAGTAAAATTTCCTCTCCACTCTCAGATACTTGACTTAGTTGCGCCATACCCCGATAAACTTGCCAGACTCCATCAACCACCAGAGGAATATTTTCCCCGCGATCATAAAAATGGAGCCGACGACTCTCGCTATAGTCTTCTCGGAAGGGTGAGACGCTGGGATTATAGGTCAGCAACATGATCAAAGTTCTCCTGGGTGAGGGGATAGCAATTTTAACCCCACTTTACTGTATCAAGGTAAACATTAGGTAATCCCCAGATTAACAGTGATCAGTTATCAGTGATCAGTTATCAGTGGGTAAGTCATCAGTTTTCAGATGTGAGTTATCAGTTCACTGATTACTGATTACTGTTCACTGAAATAACTTCCCCATTTCCTTCTCCCGCAGCTGAAAAACCTACAGATCATTAATTTAAAGCATCTTTAAGAGCCGTGCGAGCGGCCAAATGATTGCGGGTCGAGGTGAGAATTTCCGATTCTCGTTGGAGACGACTGACTGTATCGAGCATTTCTAATAAAGCTTGTTGTTCCCCGGCCACACCGTAGAGATTACCCGCCACCCAGTAGGATAATTCTAGGGGAAGACTAGGCAAATCGTCGGGGAGTTCAATTTTTTGAGCGGTTAATTTGGCTGATAGATGAACCACATCCCGCAGCAGTCGATCCACTTCTTTGGCCAGAGGTCGCAGATCTTGGGTGGTGGGGACATCTTCAATCCACTCCACTAAACCGACGCGATAGGGTTTTTCCCGGACGTATTCTAGGACACGGAAGCGCTGTTGACCGATGGTGAGAATTTTTAAGCGATCATCTGGAAGACGTTGACAACGGACAACTTCCGCACAACTGCCCACTTTAGCGATTTCTCCGGTGGCAGGATCTACCATTAAGACCCCAAAACGGCGATCTTCTTCCAATATCGTATTCATCATAATCCGATAGCGAAACTCGAAGATGTGCAGGGGCAGGGGACGACCCGGGAATAAAACAACTTCGGGTAGGGGAAAGAGAGGTAATTCTCTAACGGCAATGGAAGAAGTGGCCATAGGTTTAGTAAAAAAAAACCGATCTTCTCTTATTTTTACACAATCCCCCCTGAACCGCTAGGCAAGGTCAATAGCCGGGAGTCAGTCGTCTGTCGTCGGTCGTCAGCTTTTTCTCCCTGCTCCCCTGCTCCCCCATCTTCCCACTTCATATAGTCATTTCAATTAAGATTGAGAATATCAATCCCAGAGTTCATAAGGCTTTTGTCGGTTTAGACTGTATCAGACTTATCTGAAATGACTATAATTCATAATTCATAATTTATAATTCCCTCACCGCTCGATCTGCGATCGCTAAATGAGAAAATTGCTGATTTTGTCATCTAGATTGCATTCCGAGCGGAAACCTTTGGGTAATCTATGAGTAGAGATACTCAAACCTCATCTTCATTGGTTCTTCTCTGAGAGGGACTGTTTTTTCTCTCATAAACTTTACAATATTTAATAATTGTTGTAATATTGGTTAAATAACCAATGTTCTTACTACTTGCCATTTATGCCCAAAAACTCTATATCTAGCCAAAAAAAGGACTATAGAGGCAATTAAATAGTCAATGAGGTTTCTCTCTATAGTTGAGTAACCACTCACTTATCTCTTTACAAAACGAGAAAAAACTCTGATAGCATCTCCTTTATTGCCCTGGGGAAGCAATCTGAAAAACGCCATCAATCCCTGAATATCAACCCTCAACCGACGCGCACTCATGAAAACCTCGAAAAACCTTACCGATCCAGTTCGCGCCTATCTCAGAGAAATTGGCCGAGTTCCCCTTCTCACCCATGAAGAAGAAATTCTCTACGCGAAACAGGTACAAAGATTAATTTTTCTGGAAAAAATCAAAGAATCCCTAAAGGCGAAACTCGGCAGCGACCCCAGCGATCGCCAGTGGTCAGAAGCGGCGGAAATTAGTGAAGAACAACTACGTCGAGAATTGGGGGCAGGGGATTTCGCCAAACGCAAGATGGTAGAAGCGAACCTGCGTCTAGTGGTTTCCGTCGCTAAAAAATACCTAAAACGCAATCTAGATTTATTGGATCTCATCCAAGAGGGAACCATTGGGATGCAAAGAGGTGTGGAAAAATTCGATCCCACCAAAGGCTATCGCTTTTCCACCTATGCTTATTGGTGGATTCGCCAAGCCATCACCCGTGCGATCGCAGAAAAAAGTCGCACCATCCGTCTGCCCATCCACATTACCGAAAAACTGAATAAAATCAAAAAGGCCCAGCGTCAACTAGCTCAAGATAAAGGTCGCGCTGCCACCATTGCCGAATTAGCCGAGGAATTAGACCTAACTCCCAAACAGGTGCGAGACTACTTGGAAAGGTCCCGTCAACCCCTTTCCCTTGACTTAAAGGTGGGGGACAATCAAGACACGGAATTAGGGGAACTCTTGGAAGATACGGGACTTTCCCCTGAAGATTACACTGCCTATTCTTCCCTGCAAGTGGATTTGGAAAAACTGATGGCAGACCTCACCCCTCAACAAAAAGAAGTGATTTGTCTGCGTTTTGGTTTAGATAATGGGCAGCCCCTCACCCTAGCAAAAATTGGCGTTCGACTCAATATCAGTCGTGAACGCGTCCGTCAGATCGAACGAGAAGCGATCGCCAAATTGAGAAAACGCCGAGCTAACATTAGAGAATATCTAGCTAGTTAGGGGCTGCTGAAAAAGTTTTTCGTGGGGGCAGGGTGTGGGGTGTGGGGTGTGGGGTGTGGGGAGAATAAATAAAATAATCTCCTATCTCCTGACTCCTGAATACTGCCTCCTGCCCCCTGCCGACCGCCCCCTGCCTTCGTTAAGGGTCAAATTGATCGTCTGGATCACAGCGAGAAAAATGACCCATTTCTAGATTAATCGGCGACTTTTCTCGGCTATTTCTCCACTTATTCAAGATATTTTTTCAAAAAGAGAGCTAATTTTTCTTTAGTGGCGACGGGAACAGAATCTAGACGGGTAAGAATAGCGTATTTAAGGGCAGAATGAGCGACGGAAACGGGAGGATTAGCTGCCAGACGGCGCACCGTTTCTTGGATGACTTTTTGGGCATTAGTAGCGTTATGGTGTAGATTTTCGATCACCATTTCTACCGTGACATGATCGTGATCGGGATGCCAACAATCATAATCGGTAACTAGGGCTAAGGTAGCGTAGGCGATTTCCGCTTCTCGGGCTAATTTTGCCTCGGTTAAATTGGTCATACCGATCACGGTTGCGCCCCAACTTCTATAGAGATTTGATTCCGCTTTAGTAGAAAAAGCTGGTCCCTCCATACAGAGATATGTACCACCCCGATGCAGGGTAACTTCCGGTAGGTTTAAACTAGCGACGGCATCCCCTAAAATTTCGGCTAATTGCGGACAAATGGGATCGCCAAAGGCAACGTGGGCAACAATTCCTTCCCCAAAAAAAGTCGCTATTCTCTCTTTAGTTCTGTCAATAAATTGATCGGGAATGACTAAATCTAGGGGTTTAACTTCGGCTTTGAGGGAACCAACGGCCGAAGCGGAAATAATATATTCAACCCCTAATTGTTTGAGAGCGTGAATATTAGCTCGAAAGGGTAATTCGGTCGGTAAAAAATGGTGACTTCTGCCATGACGCGCTAAAAATGCGACTTCTGTTCCCTCTAAAGTCCCGAGAATTAAAGCATCGGAAGGAGAACCAAAAGGAGTATCGAGGGATACTTCCCGCACATCCTTGAGGGCATCCATTTTATACAAACCACTGCCGCCAATGATGCCAATTTTTACCGTCGTCATAGTCTTGGAAAGAATTAGTTATCGTTGCCTTGATGTTACCACAATTGAGCGATCGAACTGTGATAATTTTTCCATCAAGCCTTACTTTTTCTTTTTCTTGCCTTTGAGAGAACCATTAATTAAACCATTAAAGCCATAAATTTCTTCAGTTCCCGCAATGGCAACTAACTCCACCTCTTTCGTGTCTCCCGGTTCAAATCGAACTGATGTACCCGCAGGAATATTCAGATGGGTTCCTTTGGTTAATTCGCGCTGAAACTCCAGGGCCTCGTTAACTTCATAAAAATGATAGTGGGAACCCACTTGAATCGGTCGATCGCCTGTATTAGCCACAGAAATACGCAGGGTGTCGCGACCGACATTAATCTCGATCGCTCCGGATGGTGTGATAATTTCTCCAGGAATCATAACTGCTAAAAATCTCCTGTTAATGAATGGGATTGTGAACGGTAACTAATTTAGTACCATCGGGAAAAGTCGCTTCGATCTGCACTTCCGTAATCATTTCCGGGATGCCTTCCATTACCTCCTCGCGAGTTAATAAAGTAGTACCGTAACTCATCAATTCAGCCACGCTACGACCTTCCCTAGCACCTTCGAGGATGGCGGCGCTAATATAGGCGATCGCTTCGGGATAATTTAACTTGATACCACGGTTTTTGCGTCTTTCGGCGAGCAGTGCCGCCGTGAAAATGAGTAATTTATCTTTTTCTTGGGGCGAAAGTTGCATAGATAGGCCTTTTTTCACACAGATGCTAGGGTTATTGTAGTTGTTGGCCGGATATTTGTAGCGATCGAGTTGTGAAATTTTATTTACTTAGCCAGCATTATTGATGAAGATTGGGGAAAATACTCAAAAGTCTTGCTAGGAAGGTCATTCAGTCCTCTGGCTAAAAAACGGTCGGCAATTGGTTCTGTTGTTTTATCTAATAAAAACCACAGAGGACACAGAATTAACCTTAAACTAATACAAGTATATCAGAGGCGGTAAGAGTGGGTTTAGAACTAAGAGTTGCAATTTGAATGGCTGCTATTGTACCTGTCCCGTCCCCATCAAAAAATAGGTCTCCAGT
>NZ_JAJTDH010000093.1:0-10773 GCF_021300285.1 Microcystis sp. 49638_E5
TTTTCTTAGCATAATCTGATAGTTTCATGTGAACTGCAATGTAAACTTGCACTAACCATATTAGCAGTTGTTTGCAGTCATTTGCATATACTTTTTACAAAACTTTACAATACCTTACTCGAAAAACCCTGCGCTACTATTAGAACTAGAGGCGATCATTTTGAGAGCGACTGAGCCACCCTATAATGTTCAAATTCCTATGGAGTCCTAACCCATGCAAGCGAAACTTTCAGAGCAAATCTCGTCCACTGATGCAGAAATTATTTTAAGACGCTTACCAGAATGGATTCAGGATGCTTTGATTGCTCGCGCTACTGAAATTGATTATCCCGTTGAAGCGATTCTTGAGATGGCGATCGCCAGTTTTTTAGACACAGAAGCATTAAGTTTTGCCGACTGTAAGCCAGGGCGAGGTCAATAAGTGGGATGGCTACCGCTGTAGGGTGCGTTCTCTAATGCAGGATTTTGAGAACGCACCCTGCTTATTGATTGAAGTCGTTAGACCGCTTCAATTTTAGGGTAATAGTTGCTAAGGTCCGCTAACTTCACCGTTAAACCCACCTAGGGAAAGGTTTGTGATCGCTAAAAATTTCTTTCTTCTCCATAAAAACGATAAAATCTCTATTCTGGAAGCAGAAAGAGGCTTCAGGCAGATTTAAAGGCGCATTTAAGCGGTATAAATCGAATATTTACACTTTTTTCAGCTAATCAAGCCATTAATGGCTTGATTTATTTGCATCTAACCCAAACAGTATAATTTTTTCTTTGATGTATTGTAATTGTTTTTTATTTCGTATAGAATACAATTCTAGAAAAAATACCTAGCAATCTCCCATAAATAAACAAAGGAGCCGATGACATCGTGATCCCTGATCCTAGATCCCCAAAACCGAAAACCCTCTTACCTTTTATTTCTCTAGCTACGGCTGCCGTCGTCACAACGGGAATCGGACTAACTTTTAGTCCCCTATCGGCATCGAGTAAGCTGCTGGCAGCTGCGGATAAACAGCAAGCTAAACAACAAACCGTGGAAATCACCCTGGTTTCCTACGCGGTGACTCAATCGGCCTACTCAAAAATCATTCCTCTATTCGTCAACAAATGGAAAAGAGAGAAAAAACAGGATGTGGTGATTAAACAGAGTTATGGTGGCTCTGGTTCCCAAACCCGCGCTGTTATCGACGGATTAGATGCAGATGTGGTAAATTTGGCTATCGGTTCCGACGTGGAACGCTTGCAAAAAGCGGGTTTAGTTAACCCCGGTTGGCAGAAAGAACTCCCCAATAATGCCATCGCCACTCGTTCCGTGGTAGCCTTAGTTACTCGTCAGGGTAATCCGAAAGCAGTCCGCAACTGGCCAGATCTAGCCAAATCGGGGATTAAAGTCATCACTGCCAACCCGAAAACCTCTGGGGTGGCCCGGTGGAATTTTCTGGCCCTGTGGGGATCGGTAACTCGGAATGGAGGCAACGAACAACAAGCGACCAATTTCGTCCGCAATGTCTATAAAAACGTGCCTGTATTACCCAAAGATGCCCGGGAAGCCAGCGATGTCTTCTTTAAACAAGATCAGGGGGATGTGCTGCTTAACTACGAAAACGAGGTGATTCTGGCCCGTCAAAAAGGAGAAACCGGTTTTTCCTATACTATTCCTCCGGTCAATGTTTCGATCGATCCACCGGTGGCCGTAGTGGATAAAATAGTTGATAAACGCAAAACCCGGGAAGTAGCGACAGCTTTTGCCCAATTTCTCTTTACTCCGGAAGCGCAGCGGGAATTCGCCAAGGTGGGTTTCCGTCCCGTTAATGCTACTGTGGCTAAAGAGTTTAGTAAACAATATCCAAAAGTGTCGAATCTGTTCCCCTATACGGCGATCGGTAGCTGGGATGCGATCCAGAAAAAATTCTTCGCTGATGGGGCGATTTTTGACCAAATTCAGCGTTAATTAGTAGTGAGCCATCAGCTGTCAGCTAGATAGCAGAGATAGTTGATTGCTGATGGCAAAAAAAACAGGCTCTATTGGATTTGGTGGGTAAAATGTATTCTAAGATACATTCCTCCTAGAGAGGGGGTGGAACGAACCACAAAGACACAAAGGACACAAAGATCGATCAATCCTATGTAAGTAGTCTTGCAAAATAAATTTCCTAGTGAAGATAGGCAAGAGGCAAGAGGCAAAAGGCAAAAGCTTTATCGAAATGTGTAACTAATTTTGCTTAGGTACTTAAGTTAAACTTATCACACACAACCTAGAAGAGCCAAAAACAAAACTAATAGTTAGTAACTAAAAAAAAGATGTATCTACTGGACAAAATAAAAAACGGAACCTTGGTCTTGATTGGTTACTTATTATCGCCCCTGTGTTGGTGGAACGATCTAATTTTTAATCTGCCGATCGCCTACGGTTTCGGTCGTTTAATTGCTTGCTTACACGCCGATTTTTTTCTACCAGCGGCCATGGTTGGTTATTGGTTATCTAATCTGGTGGGAATTCTGCTAATGCAGTTCGGAACGAAAGAATTAATCGGTGGAGAGAAAGAAGAACGCAATTGGCAAAAAGAATTAAGAAATGGATTACTTTCCTCGACAGTTTACACTTTAGTTATTCTGGTCCTAATTCATTTTCAGGTATTAGAAATGCCCCTGTTATCCTCGATCGTCACTTTTTCCCCGTGATGCCCAAAACTTACTTAAACAATAGCTTATTTTTCTTAGCCATCTTGTTAACATCCCTAACTTTTACGGATTTAGCGATCGCTATTGACCGGCAGCCCCAAGGATTTGCGTGGGAAAAATCGCTGCTGCTATCTATTCATCAAACCGCTAATTTAAACCTAAACTTTTTGGCCATAAAACTAACGGGATTAGGCACTTATTGGGGAGTGGCTCCGATACTAACAATTTTACTGCTGATTTTTGCTATAAAAAAATACTGGTATGGGTTCGCTTATCTGCTTGTGACTATGGCCGGAGGTTGGGCAATTAGTTATAATCTCAAGATTTTTTTTCATCGAAATCGCCCGCAATTTTGGCAGTTATTTTATCCGTTACCCGATGATTTTGCCTTCCCTAGCGGTCATGCTTTATTTAGTTCCCTGTTAGTCATTTCTTTACTGATCCTATCTTGGAGAACGCGCTGGTTTTTCGGGGTAGTTTTACTGGGGATTCCGTTGGTTTTGGTTATTGCTTGGACTCGTCTTTATTTAGGAGTTCACTTTCCTAGTGATATCCTTGCCGCTTGGCTTTTAGCGATCGCTTGGTCCCTCCTAGTTCATATCTGGTGGCAACAGTTATTAAAGACACCCAAGGCGATCAACACCCAAGAGGAAATTAATAATTAGTTGACCGACTTGCTGGCAAAAAAAATATCACGCTATACCTAAATTTTTGGAGAAAGCTAATCAAAGCCCTATAGTAATTATCGTTTGATATTCGTCGCTGACACTGAATCATGAAACCAAAACTGCGTCAAGGGAAGGGTCTATCCCTGGGACGGTTTCACAGCCGTCCCCTTGCTTTTTTCACTTTAGTTCTTCTGTGCATTTTAACCTTTACCTTAGCCCCGTCATCGCCCCTGATGGCCACGTCTAAATCTGAGACTAAGATAGACTTTGTATCGCCGGCGTGGGTAGCACAAAATCTCAACGATCCGAAGTTAAAAATTCTCGATGTGCGGATTAATCCTTTAGAATATATCACCGGTCATTTACCAAAAGCGGTGAATATAGCCGACAATAATTTTCGCGGTCCAAACGGATTTTTACCAGTTCAATATTGGCAAGAGGATAAAATTGGCAGTCTCTTTGCCGCCGCGGGAATCACTAATGGCGATCGAGTGGTAGTATATTCCGATGGTCGCGATGTCTTGGGGGCAACCATGGTGGCCTATTTACTAGAGCGATCGGGTTTCCGAGATGTGGCCGTCTTAGATGGTGGGTTTAAGGGTTATAAGGGTTCCGAACAAAAGGTAACTAAAGAATTCCCTAAATATCAACCCGGGAGCTTTACTGTCCGTGATAATCCCTCGATTCGGGTGACTTTAGCAGAAGTAGAGAAATTGATCGGCAAACCCGATGTGGTTTTTATCGATCCTAGACCGGAAGAACTTTTTCAGGGGAAACAGGATATCTGGCTGAGAAATGGTCATATTCCGGGGGCGAAAAATATACCCTGGCCGACCTTTACGGAAGCGAATAATCCCGATGAATCCCTGAAAAATCCCCATAAATTGAAATCTTTAGACGAAATCAGGAAGATTCTTGCCCAACGCAACATCAAGCCCTCGGATAATATTATCGTCAGTTGCAGTACTGGACGGGAAGCGACTTTACAGTATATCGTCCTCAAACATCTGCTCGGTTATCCCAAGGTGCGAATTTATGAGGGTTCTTGGACAGAGTACAGTACCACAGATCTGCCCGTCGCTACCGGGCCAGAAAAAGCGGTCTAAAGTCAAGTTTGTCGGTTTATACTCGTTGTGTTTAACCATCTTGCCCAAGATGGTTTTTTTGTTAGGGTCGGTTCCCGAGGACGACTAAGTTAGGGTTTGCTGAATAAATCTAAAAATCTTGTTGGATAAGGTTTTTAGACTTTTTTTCTCTCAAAAATTGCCGACCATTGGAGTGATTGGGGGGAAAATTCAGGTCTTTTTCCCTGAAAATTAGGTAGTTGACCACCTGAAAATCGATAAAACCCCACACCCCACACCCCACACCCCACACCCTGCCACCACCGAAAAACTTTTTCAGCAAGCCCTAAGTTAGACGGACGCAAAAAAACCTCGGCGCTCATCCCGAGGTAAATTTAGGAGATTTGAGCTTATGTTGACGTGAAGTTGACGTAAATTAGCTAAGGGCGTTGATCACATAATCGATGTAGGAATTAGCTTCCACAGCAGCATCCCCACTTAATCCGTGATTGGTTTTGATGTATTTTAAGGCTTCGATATACCAGCTAGGAGATAGTTCAAAGGCACTATTAATTTCACTCAAACCGGCGACTAGATATTCATCGATCGGGCCCGTACCGCCTACCACGAGGGCATAGGTGATAATTCGGATATAGTAGCCGATATCGCGAACGCACTTGGATTTCCCCCGCTCATCGTAGGCATAGTTCGGCCCCTGGAGTTGGGTGGTGTAGGGAAATTTTTGATAGACAGCGTTGGCTGCTTCTTGGGCTAAACTGGGGGCCTTTTGGGCGAGGATTTTTACCCCTTCTAGGGTGATGGCGGCCTGACGGAAACGACCGAACGCCACTTGTAATTCAGCACTGCTGAGAAAACGGCCTTGGGAATCGGCAGTAGCCACCGCTTCGGTTAAAGGTGTCTTGGTCATCGATGGAATTGCTCCTACAAAAGTTTAATCGGATTTAGAGAAGAAAGTCACAGCATCAGGAAACTGCCGCCGCCGCTCGATCGAAGTAAGAAGCGACTTCTGCTAGTAAAGAACTGCAATCTCCGCGAGTGATCCCGTTGGGATCGGCCGCTAGGGCAAGGGAAGCGTCTTTGAGCTTGAGAATTCCGGCCGCAACAGAAGCTCCCGGAACTCCCAGGGCGACGTAGGTTTCCCGGAGACCGTTCAAGGCGCGATCATCGAGGATACTGGCATCGCCGGTGAAGGTGGCATAGGTAACGTAGCGCAGGATAATTTCCAAATCCCGCAAGCAGGCGGCGGCACGACGGTTTGTATAGGCGTTGCCACCGGGGGCAACTAAAACGGGCTGTTCTGAAAACAAACTACGCGCGGCATCGGTAACGATCGCAGAAGAATTACTGGAAAGACGATTGACCACATCGACCCGTTTATTACCATCTTTGACGAAGGCAATTAGGGCATTGACTTGATTCTCGCTCAGGTATTCCCCCCGGGTATCGGCCTGAGAAACGACTTTGGCAAAGGCATCTAACACCATAGTTTTCATCTCCTATAATGATGATTGGTTTCGGCAAAATATCGAGGTTGATTTCTCTGGCTTTTCTTTATTTTTTCCGATAAAGTATCTAGGAGTTTTTTTCTTGGGACTATACTATCGTCCTTGAAAAAAGTTTTACTCTCCCTTGGCCAGATTTTTTTGTATATCGAGGAACAATTCTTGTTAATTGAATTTAGCGTTGATAGGCGCTTCCAGACATACTTCGTTTTTGCCATGAATTATTTTATAGACCATATTTACACCTTTATTTATTAAAAATTGTTTCCTAAAAAAGCAGCAAAAAAATAATTTTTTAGGATAAATCTCAGAAAACTTTCTTAAATGTGTAACCCTATACTAAGAAAAAGTATCGCTCTTTTCATCTCTCTAATAATTCGTTTAAGTTGTTTAAAGAAATGTGCTTTTATATACTAATAATAGTTCACTAAATTAAGAGAAATTTCCCAAGACAACTTTGCCGATTGTGCTTCGATATACAAAAAAAGTGGCAAGGCAAAAAAATCGACAGGGATAATCCCCGCCGACGTTGTCAGAGGTGCCAACACCAGCATTTCGCAGTGTACTCCGACCTAAAAAGTATTGTAAAACATTTAAAATACATATATAATCAAAAATAGCCAACAAGTATAAAGCAAGTGGGATTATGCCGATCGCAAGAGACATCACCCAATTGGTAGGACGGACTCCCCTAGTCCAACTGAATCGAATCCCAGTGGCAGAGGGAGTAAAAGCCCGCATCGTCGTCAAACTGGAAAGTATGAACCCCGCCGCCTCGGTTAAGGATCGCATCGGGGTCAGTATGGTGGAGGACGCTGAAGCCGCCGGACTAATTCACCCCGATAAAACAATTCTGGTGGAACCCACTTCCGGCAATACCGGCATCGCCCTGGCCATGGTAGCCGCTGCCAAAGGCTATCGCTTAGTCCTGACTATGCCCGAAACCATGAGTTTAGAACGACGGGCGATGTTAAAAGCCTACGGGGCGCAATTAGAATTAACCCCGGGTAGCCAGGGCATGAAAGGAGCGATCGCCCGGGCCGAGGAAATAGTCGAAAACACCCCCAACGCCTATAGTTTGCAACAGTTCCGCAACCAGGCTAACCCGAAAATTCACCGAGAAACCACTGCCGAAGAAATCTGGACCGATACCGATGGTCTGGTAGATATCGTTATCGGTGGCGTGGGAACCGGGGGAACCATTACCGGTATTGCCGAAACCATTAAACCCCGTCGTCTCCAATTTCAAGCGATCGCAGTTGAACCCTCTAATAGTCCCGTCTTATCGGGAGGACCACCCGGGCCGCACAAAATCCAAGGCATCGGCGCCGGTTTTATCCCAGCCATTTTCCGACCGGAATTAATCGATGAGGTGATTATCGTCGATGATACGGACGCTTTCGCCTACGCGCGACGGTTAGCTCGTCAGGAGGGACTACTATCGGGCATTTCGGCTGGGGCCGCTTTATGGGCGGCAATTCAAGTGGGCAAAAGACCCGAAAACGAAGATAAATTAATCGTCATGATTCAGCCTAGTTTCGGGGAACGTTACCTCAGCACGGCCCTGTTTAAAGACCTCGAAGATATCGACTAATAGGACAATAAATCGATGGAATTTGCAACGAGGGCAATTCATGGGGGGCAAGAACCAGACTCTAGCCATGGGGCGGTAACGGTTCCCATTTATTCCACTTCCACCTATAACACCAGCTTTACTAGGATTATCGATCGGGATCGAGAATAGGAACGATTTAAAGCGGGATCTGGAAAGGGCTTTGATTGGTTAGGCGAAGTTTTTATCTCATTTGATGGGTTAAGCAATGTTTTTTGACTCGGAAGATTGGCAAACGATTATTTTTCGGCTCAGTATGGCTATGGCCGTCGGCTGTCTGATTGGTTATAACCGACAGCGAGGCGGTCGTCCGGCTGGATTGAGAACTTTTATCATCGTTAGTCTCGGAGCTGCCATGTTCGTGATGATTCCCCTACAAGCGGAAGGAGATGTGGGTTATGCGTCTTCTAATGCCCTCAGTCGCACTATTCAAGGGGTCGCTTCTGGTGTCGGTTTTTTAGGGGCGGGAATCATCCTACAACAATCCCATCGGGAACTAAATAAGGTACAAGTGAAAGGTTTGACTTCGGCGGCGACTATCTGGTTAGCGGCAGGATTAGGCGCGGCTTCTGGCTGCGGTTTATGGCAGATGGTTCTCGTGGGAACTTTTTTCACTCTCTCCACCCTCAGTGGCATTAAACGACTGAAGAAAAAACAACCTTTAGCCAAATATATTAAAGGTCGGAAGAAAATATCTCGGATCAATCAAGAAATAGACTCATCGGATAATTCAGCGTCTCATTAATAAAAAAAGCAATAAAAATTAATTTTTTTATTAAGAGAGCAAAAGCTTTTCTTTACTATTTTTTGGCTTGAAAAGCTTATGTTTTTGCTGGCAGTTTATCGATTAAAAAATATGATAAATTATTTATGAAATTTCTTTTAAATAAATAACAAATAAATATTTTATATGATAACATTTAGATCGAGTAAACACTTTTCTGAACAGGAGAAAATCCAACTATGATCAACCGAAATAAGAGCTTTCAAAGCCTCAAAAATCAAGTTTTCCGGCTGCTGATTTTCCTCTTAACTGTCACTTTGCTCCTCGGTGGAAGGGGAAATGCGATCGCCTTGCCGCTACTCCCCGAACCGTTGGCCGTCATTGACCGTGCAACAGCAACCGGTGGCACTGTGGTGGAACCAGTCAAGAAAAAAAATGAGGTTTCTAGCCCAAAAATTCTGGAAGATGCCCAAATTGCCTATGAAAAAGCCATCCAAGCGACAAAATCGGCTATCGATGACCTAAAGGCTCAACTAGCCGCTCCTTCTCTCGACAAGAAGATTATCGAAGCTCAACAGGATAACCTAGAGGACTTAGCGGACAATATTGACGATCTAGGGGAAAAAGTGAGTAAATTGACGAAAAAATTGACCAAATCCGGGGCTAAACTCAGTGAAACCCTGCAAAACAACCTTATTACCCTAGAAAATAGCCTTGTTAATACCTCCGAGACGATCGATATCTTAGCCGACGACACCGAACGACTCAAAGATAATGCTTCCCCTTTCCTGAAAACTCGCGTGGAAAAAACCATCGACGCGGTTAAACAGACTCTACAGGAAAGCGATCGAGCTTGGCAAGAACTGATCTCCTCGGCCACCACGGAACTGGAAAAGACTAGCACCCCGAAATAAATAGGGCTTGCAAGGGCATAAAATCGGTCTTTTTTGGGGTAATTATCGTTTTTACCCCAAAATCATCAAAAAAACCTTAACTCGTCTAAAAAGCCCTTTTATCGAGGGACTCGTGCTTTTGACTAGCTAAGTACCTAATCAAAATTAATTACCAATCATGACGCTTACCTATCAACCATCAACCCCCCATCGCTGGCACTTTGATAATCGGGCGATTTTGCCCCTTAGAAACCCTAATTTCTGGAAAATCGAGAGTGGAGTCGTGAAAACCTCCACCTGGTTAGAAGATGGAACCCTGATCGTCTTGGGATTGTGGGGACCTGGCAGTTTTGTTGGCAAAACCCTAGAGAGAGTCAATCCCTATCAAGTTGAGTGCATCACTCCTGTGCAAGCAGTTTCCTTTTCCGCAGTTGAGAGTTATCAAATGGCAGAAATTCTGCTGTCTCATCTTCAGCAAGCACAAGAACTAAGTATTATTCGTAGCTACAAACGTACTGATGTTATGGTCTTGAAATTACTGGCATGGTTAGGCAATCAATTTGGTAAACAAACCGGTACCGGACAATTAATTGATGTGCGTCTAACTCATCAGGATATCGCTGACTTATTAGGAACTACTAGAGTCACAATTACCCGGGCGCTTAATCATCTTGAACAACAGGGGGCCGTGGAACGTCTTCCTGTCCATCGTCTTCTTTTACGAGAGGAGGAAATCTGGCACTACGAGATTTAGAATGGGAAGGATTATCTCTTTTTTCAATCTATGAATTGGTTAGTAGCCCTTTTAATTACTAGCGTGACGAGTTTTGTAGCCACAAATCTTGATGATCTGATGGTGCTAATGTTGTTTTTCTCGCGACTTAATGCTAATTTTCGACCTCGACACCTGATTATCGGTCAATACCTCGGTTTTACCCTGATTCTCCTAGCTAGTTCCCTCGGTTTACTATTTGGGTTACTGGTTTCTAAAGAATGGATTGGTCTATTAGGATTTATCCCTCTAATTATCGGCATTAAACAACTTTTGTCAAGGGAAAATGAGGATTACATTCAAGAAGTAAGAGAAGATGTTAATTATTCTAAAAATCGCTCCTTTATTCCTCGTTTTCCCTCTCAAACCTATTACGTTGCCGCCGTGACTGTGGCTAATGGTGGTGATAATATTGGTATTTATACCTCTCTTTTTGCCAATAATTACCCGATGCACGTCTTAATTATCATGATAATTTTTTATCTCATGATGGGGATTTGGTGCGCCCTAGCTTATTTTTTGATTACCCATCCCAGGATAGCTAAAGTGGTTACAAACTACGGACATAAAATTAGTCCTTTTATCTATATTATTCTAGGAATTTATATCTTAATTGACAGCAAATCCTATCGTTTATTTTTAATGTCTTAACCAAGAATGCCTAAAAATTATCTTTCAGCTAAGTAGGTAGGTGTTAAAAGTTGTCAGACACCCCCCTTATCAAGGGAGCTATCCATTAGTCGGATCTTTCTTAACAAAAAGAGAAGAAACTTAAAAAAAGGGGAAACGATTGATAGGTATAGTTTTGAAAGAAGGAATTAAGGTGGAGGTAAGCAAAAAA
>NZ_JAJTDH010000023.1:0-79441 GCF_021300285.1 Microcystis sp. 49638_E5
GGTTTTTGTCTTCTTCTTCACTTAAATCAATTTTTAGAGGGGCTGGCAAGGTTTTATTCCTCCTCCATAAAGGGTTCTCTGCTATTTTATAAGTTTTTTCGCCTACCTACTTAACTGATTACTGTTCACTGATAACTGACCCCCCCCTGATTCCTCAACCCCGATCGCTACCTGCTGTTAGAATAGAGAATTGCGGTCAGACTGACGATAAAATTGAGAAGCTAAATCCTTGATTCTTAATAGTTGTTGAGAAACTTTCCGCCTACTATCGAAATTGTCCGATAATATGGGCAACAGCGAGTTAGTCTATTCAGTCTGTTAAAATTGACCCCCGTTGGTCGTATTCGCGCACTGTCTAACCTTTATGATGAGGATCAGTTAATATGGAATCAATGCAACCGACCGAGACCAAAAATCCGATTAGAACAGATTTACCCGGCTCTCTGAGCAAACCCAGCAGCAGCACCGAACAGATTTGGTCTGAATATGTAGAACCCGTTTGGGATTCGGTGATGTCCTATCTGGCTAATGTCCCCGATTATATCGGTAGTTTCTTCTCTGGATACAAAAAACCTTTAATCGTTCTGGGGGCAATTTTAGCGAGTTTTGTCACCGTGAAAGTTACCCTTGCGGTTTTAGATGCGATCGATGATATTCCCCTCCTTGCTCCTATCCTACAATTAGTTGGGATCGTTTATACTGGTTGGTTTGTCTGGCGCTATCTGCTCAAGGATGAAAATCGTCGCGAGTTATTAGCCGAAATTGATGCACTAAAAGCGCAAGTTTTTGGCAGTCACAATAACACTTTATAGATAGAATCAAGCATAAAAAACAAAGGAGTTGAGTGTTTCCGCTCAACTCCTTTGTTTTTGCACAACAGCTTACACTAGAGTTCTTGCATAAGTAGGGTTTGCGGCAAAAAGTACGGGCGAAGCATTCGGATAGAAAATCTCCGGTTTCACCGATAGGTTATTGCCCGAATGCTTCGCCCCTACAGGACGCGGGCCGATGAAGACGCAAGGTTTTGAAGCACGATTCTCTCAAAATCTTGCACTTGTTTCGCGAGAAAAGCCACAAAACCGCTACCTTGCCTACATTTCACATTTATTCAGCAAACCCTAATTAATTTTTGAGAGGGCAAAAATGAGAAAAATAGGCATAAAATTGCCTAAAATCCCTAAATAGAGCATTTAATTGATTAATGCTTATTCTTAATTCTCCTGACTCGGAGAATACTGACTCCTAAGGGACTTGCGCTTTGATAATGTACCTTTTGGGCGAACGCAGTTCGCCCCTACATTGTGGACAAAATCCGTTACTGTAGGGGCGCAATGCTTGCGCCCTCCGATCGATCAGGTTTGCTGATCACCCTAAGTAGGGGGAGAGCCTTCGAGATGTTAGGGACTTGCGCTTTGATAATGCGCCATCTGGCTGGTCTGGTTCTTCTACAGAGCGATTTTCTGGCTGGGATATTATTCCTACGCAAGTCCCTAACCCCACCAACAAACTTTTTGCCGCAAACCCTAGCTTAACACCATAGTTCGGGAACCCGTACCGATCGAGCCGTTGTCAGGGGGCCTCGTATTTCGGTAAATTAGCACTCGGAAGGTAAGAGTGCTAATCTGGAAAAGACACTTACCCAAATACAAGACAAACGGAGGATATTCCATGGCTGCAGTCAGCATCAACGTAACAACTGTTAAACCCCTAGGCGATCGAGTTTTCGTTAAAGTTAGCCCCAGCGAAGAAAAAACCGCCGGTGGTATTTTCCTTCCCGATGCCGCGCAAGAAAAACCCCAAATCGGGGAAGTCGTGGCCGCCGGGGCTGGCAAACGCAACGATGACGGTAGCCGCACCCCTGTGGAAGTGGGTGTGGGTGACAAAGTTCTCTACTCCAAATATGCCGGAACCGATATCAAACTTGGTGGCGAAGAATACGTTCTCCTCTCCGAAAAAGACATTCTCGCCGTCGTTTCCTAATCATCTCCCCTTGAAAACCCCTATTTTGCACGAATAACGAGACATTATGGCTAAATCTATTATCTACAACGAAGATGCCCGTCGCGCCCTAGAAAAAGGCATGGATCTTCTGGCCGAAGCGGTAGCCGTCACCCTTGGCCCCAAAGGTCGTAACGTCGTCCTCGAAAAGAAATTTGGCGCACCCCAAATCGTCAATGATGGCATCACCATCGCTAAAGAAATCGAACTGGAAGACCATATCGAGAACACCGGTGTGGCTTTAATTCGCCAAGCCGCCTCAAAAACCAACGATGTAGCGGGTGATGGTACAACTACCGCCACCGTTCTCGCCCACGCTATCGTTAAAGAAGGTTTACGCAACGTCGCCGCCGGTGCTAACCCGATTTCTCTGAAAAAAGGTATCGATAAAGCTGCCGATTTCCTCGTCAGTCAAATCGCCAAACACGCGAAACCCGTAGAAGACTCCAAAGCGATCGCACAAGTGGGTGCTATCTCTGCCGGTAACGATGATGAAGTCGGTCAAATGATCGCCTCGGCCATGGATAAAGTCGGCAAAGAAGGCGTAATTTCCCTAGAAGAAGGGAAATCGATGACCACCGAACTAGAAATCACCGAAGGGATGCGTTTTGACAAAGGTTATATCTCTCCCTACTTTGTCACCGACACCGAGCGCATGGAATGCGTTTTTGAGGATCCCGCTATTCTGATTACCGACAAAAAAATCGGTTTAGTACAGGATTTGGTTCCCATTCTCGAACAAGTTGCCCGTCAAGGCAAACCCCTAGTAATTATCGCCGAAGACATCGAAAAAGAAGCTTTGGCAACCCTAGTGGTTAACCGTCTGCGCGGTGTTCTTAACGTCACTGCGGTGAAAGCTCCCGGATTTGGCGATCGCAGAAAAGCGATGTTAGAAGATATCGCCGTTTTAACTGGTGGTCAAGTAATCAGCGAAGATGCGGGTTTAAAACTGGAAACCACTAAAATTGACAGCTTAGGTACGGCCCGCCGTATCACTATGAACAAAGATACCACCACCATCGTCGCCGAAGGCAACGACGTGGCAGTGAAAACCCGTTGTGAGCAAATTCGCCGTCAAATCGAGGAAACCGATTCTTCCTACGATAAAGAAAAACTGCAAGAACGTCTGGCTAAATTAGCCGGCGGTGTGGCAGTGATTAAAGTCGGTGCCGCTACGGAAACGGAAATGAAAGACCGCAAATTGCGCCTAGAAGACGCGATTAACGCCACTAAAGCAGCCGTAGAAGAAGGTATCGTCCCCGGGGGTGGTACTACTTTAGCTCACCTCGCTCCCCAATTGGAAACCTGGGCTAAAGAAACCCTCCAGCATGAAGAATTAACCGGTGCTTTAATCGTTTCTCGCGCCATTGCTGCCCCCTTAAAACGGATCGCTGAAAATGCCGGCCAAAACGGTGCAGTTATTGCCGAACGGGTGAAAGAGAAGCCCTTTAATGTCGGTTATAATGCCGCTACTGGTGAGTTCTCCGATATGTTTGAGGCGGGTATCGTTGACCCCGCTAAAGTGACTCGTTCTGCCCTACAAAATGCCGCTTCTATCGCCGGTATGGTTTTAACTACCGAGTGTATTGTGGTGGATAAACCCGAAAAAGAAAAATCCGCTCCTCCCGCTGGCGGTGGTGACTTCGACTATTAATAATTAGTCTGTTTTTTCTTGACT
Organism: Microcystis sp. 49638_E5; assembly: GCF_021300285.1. Taxonomy (NCBI): domain Bacteria; kingdom Bacillati; phylum Cyanobacteriota; class Cyanophyceae; order Chroococcales; family Microcystaceae; genus Microcystis; species Microcystis sp. 49638_E5. The sequence continues at coordinate 3,677 of NZ_JAJTDH010000023.1, forward strand.
CGATCACTTAAATGCGATCGAGTTTTTTTTGATGAAAAAATATCACTTCGGGTTAATACGGAGTGAAACCCAACCACCGAGGATCTATTACCCTCTCCCTAAAGGAATCGCACTTGGCACGACCAGAAACTGCCCGATGTTGCCTACCACTTTCTAGCCGTTTTGTCAACACCCTATAGATTTAAATATCATACCAGACGGTAAATGATGACAAAATCTAATCAATGGTCGTACAGAAGAGACGGCTGCTATAGAATTAAGGCAATCTTTCTGAACTTTTTTAGAAATCATGAAAACCTTACCTATGTCTTTGGTGTTAGCGGGAATTAGTAGTTCATTTGTTCTAACGGGGGGGGGTAAACCCTGTCCGCGCGGCAGTTCTGATCGGGAATCTCCCAGAAACGAATGATGATGATAGTAGTGGCATTAGCACCAGCAACGTAAAAGCGCTCGCCTTTACCCTGCCCGCGGGTAACAATTACAGCCTCGACAACGCCATCCTGCGACTCGGTGGCTACGCTACAGGAGAGACTCCCCTCGTCCAGATCCGCAATGATGTCGGGGGTAGCGATCCGGGCAGTACCGTCCTCGCCACTTTCACCAATCCTACCCCTCAAGGACTGGGAGTCTTTAACTACACCTTCACTCCCACTGGCCCCCTCACGTTTGCCGCCGGTACTAAATACTGGTTATACGTTACCAGCACCAGTGGAGGTTTCAGCTGGAACGCCTCTGGTCCTAGCACAACCCCGACGGGCATCGCCACGTCATCGGGATACCGGTTGAGTAGTGGAGCGAGTTTCTCTCCCAGTACCGTTTTTAACAGTTTCCAGATCAACGCAACCGAGATAACCGGTCCGGTGGCCAGCACTCCCGAACCTGGTGCGATCGCGGCCTTGTCCCTGTTCGGATTGGGTTTACTGGGGGTTAAAGGTCGTCGGAACGAGGGATAAGTTGCCGTAGGTTGATTCATGAATCAACTCTCATAGCTGTAGGTTAGGTTGAACAGAGTGAAACCCAACCACCGAGGATTTATGTCGGGTTTCGTTGCCTCAACCCGACCTACGAATTTACTATACAAACGGGGAAACTTTTAAGGATTCGGGATCGATCGCACCAGCAGAGTCAGAATACTGGTTAATACTGCTACTACCACGGGAATAATCAACGATTTTGCTCCCTTAAGGTCGGATACATCCTTAATTAAAGCGTTCTGTGTTCCCTCTACTTTTTCCAATCGCCTATCAATAATCTTGAGTTCGGTTTTCACCTCGGCCATATCTACTTTTAGATCGGTGACATCTTTCTGTAAAGAGTCTAATTTTTCCGTGATATTTGTCAGGATAATTTCTAGGGAATCGGTGACGGGGGATTGACTCATCTGAATTTCCGGGAATATTCGATCGCCTAGTAATATTGTAGGCTGATAATCGTTGCCGTTGCCTCTGGATTGGTAATTCTGCCATCTTTCGGGAGTGATAGAATGCGAAGTATCCCCCGCAACAAGGAATTTAGTTTATGAGTCAATCGGGAGAAACCGTCACCTATTCCCTAGAAGCCATCCTGACGCGGATCGAGGGAAAGATCGATCGAATCGATGATCGCCTGACAAAACTAGAGGTAGGACAGGCAAAATTAATCGAGAAAGTCGAGGGAATGGATAAGCGGTTAGAAAGGCTAGAAAACGAACAATCGGGGCTAGTTAAGGATATATCCGATTTAAAAGGGGCGAAATCGCTGATTATCCCCGTAACCGTCGCGATTATTACCGCCATACTCACGGTTTTCCTTCGCTCTTTACCCTCTCCCTAGACAAATCGCGCCCGGCCTAGAAATTGCCAAGTCTAGCGGAACGATCGCCAGCTGGCGGGGGTTATGGAGATGGGCAGAAATTCCTTTTCCATTCGCCCGCAGGTAAGCTGTTGACTATCTAGGGTCTGCTGAATAAATCTAAAAACCTTGTTGGATAAGACTTTTAGACTTTTTTTTCCTCAAAAAGTGCCAGCCGTTGCGGGGATCGGGGGGAAAATTCAGGTACTTTTTCCCTGAAAATTAGGTAATTGACTACCTCAAAATCGGTAAAACCCCACACCCCACACCCCACACCCCACACCCTGCCCCCAGGAAAAGCTTTTTCAGCAAACCCTATCTAAATTACTGGTTAAGACTGTCTATGAGTGCCGGAGTTGGGAGCGGGGAGAGGTAGTTCGAGCATTTGTACTAAACTTTTCAAGACGCGGTTTCAAGGCAGTACAGCTTATCTATACCAGGATTTCGGCAAAACATGAAAATTATCGCCTACACCTATACCAATCCCCTGCTCGATAGTCCCCCCGATGCCTCGATTTGGGACCATTCTCCCGAACAAGTGTATCAGGATTTTGGCAATCGCTCACAACGGCAGCAACTGCTCCGCGATTGTCAAGAGACTCCCCCCCGACTGCTGATCCTGCGTCGCCTAGCAGAATTGGGAGACAATGGCACAGAAGTTAGCAAAATTTTACAATCCTTAGAAGCCCTCGACATAGATATAATTGCCCTAGAAGACCCAGATTATAAGCTGAATTTTGCCAAGATTCTGCAAGAAATATCAAAAAACGAACTAAGTAATCGTTTAAAAGTAGGTCACGCTCACAATCGTCTGCAAGCTTTACCTCCCCCCGGAAAAGCACCCTACGGTTATCGTCGTGGCAAGGAGCGTTATATACTCGATCGCAGTACCGCGCCGGTAGTCAAAGACTTTTTCGATCGCTTTTTGATTTCCGCTTCCCTGCGTTCCACGGTGCGCTATCTAGAAAAACGCTACGGTAAAAAGATATCGGTAGCTACTGCCCATAAATGGCTGACTAATCCCGTTTATCGCGGTGATTTGTGCTATCTCGGTCAAGATATTATCCCCGATACCCACACCCCGATTATCTCCCGGGAAGAAGCGGCCCAGATCGATCGCATCCTGAGAAATAATCGCAAATTACCCCCCCGCAGTGCCAGCGCCCCGCGTTCCTTAGCGGGTTTAGTCGTCTGTAGTCAATGTCAATCGGGGATGACGATTACCAAAGTGACAGCGCGAGGAAAGGGCCTAGAATACCTCTATTTGCGACCTTTGCAATGTCCCCGGACAAAAAAATGTTCGGCGATCGCTTATGAAAAAATTCTCAATAGCACAATCGAGCGCATTTGTCAAGACCTACCACCGACGATCGCTCAGATATCTTTACCGGATTTAGAGGGGATCAAACGGGGAATGAGCGAGGAAATAGGACAAAAAAACGATATTTTGTCCCAATTGCCCTCCCTAGAAGCGGCGGGAATTTTAGATCAAGAAACGGCTAATCTACGGGCCTATAAACTGAAAAACGAGATCGCGCAGATTCAAGGACGTTTAGACCAATTACCCCCCGATAACCTGACTATTATCGCTCGTGCCGTTGCTTTTCCGCAATTTTGGCGAGATTTATCGGAAATCGAGCGCCGTTTTTATTTTCGCGAGTTTATCCGTCGCATCGAAATCGAGAGGGAAACGGCTAATAATTGGCATTTACGTTTAATATTCGTTTTTTAACAATCTTGGACAATCTTAAAGTTAGCTAAAAATTGAGGAATGTTTGAGCGATCAATGCTAAGAAAAAGGCAAACAGCGATCGATCTCAACTATGAGCAATAACAAAAGATTAACTAGGTATAAAAAAGGGCGAAAATCCTCCCAGACAAAACCCCACCTTTATGATTATCACTATAATCAACCCGGGACGATGCCGGGGTTAATCACCATCGATGAAAATGCCGTTGCTACCGAGATATTTTTAATTAATTATAATTCTCAAAAAGCCACTATAGTTAATAATCTTTTACCTCAAGACTGTCTTAAATATTTATCCGATGATTCCATCTCTTGGGTTGATATCGTCGGTTTGGGTAATGAAGATAAACTGCAAGAGTTGGGGGAAATTTTTCATTTGCATCCCTTAACTCTTGAGGATATAGTCAGTATTCCCCAAAGACCAAAAGTGGAAGAATGCGAGAATTATCTTTTAATTATAGTGCCAATGGCCATCCTGATCGATCATCAGGGTTTTTTGTTAGAACAAATCAGTTTAGTAGTCGGGAAGAATTATATTTTAACTGTGCAGGAAGAAGGACAATACGATTCTTTGGAAGGAGTTAGGGAAAGAATCCGTTTAAATAAAGGTTCCATCCGGCAGCAAAAATCGGGTTATTTAGCCTACTCGATTTGGGATGCCATTATTGACGGTTATTTTCCTGTTTTAGAGTCCTACGGAGAAAGAATCGAGGAGTTAGAAAACGAAATTTTAGCTAGTCCCACGGAACAGACTTTATCAAAAATTTACCAAATACGTCAGGAATTACTCTCCCTGCGACGAGCAATTTGGCCGCAAAGAGACACCCTCAATGCTCTTTTACGCGATGAGTATATTGTCATCGATACAACCATTAAACCCTATCTAAGAGACTGTTATGACCATGTGGTACAAATCCTCGATGTTATCGAAAATTACCGGGAATTTGCCAATGGTTTAATGGATTTTTACCTATCTTCCGTGAGTAATAAAATGAACGAGATTATGAAAACTTTAACGGTAATCTCGACGATTTTTATCCCGCTCACCTTCATTGTCGGTATTTATGGCATGAACTTTAATACTGATAAATCCCCTTATAATATGCCCGAATTAGAATGGTATTGGGGCTATGTATTCGTCTGGGTGTTGATGCTAACCGTTGCTTTCAGTTTAATCATTTTCTTTTGGCGACGCGGCTGGTTTAAGAACCTATCGACAGTGAAGAAAAGATAAACTGTTAAGCAGATTAGACAGACTGGATTACCTTGCCGGCATCTAGCAAGAGAAAATGGCTATCACAGAGAAATTAATAATTTAGTGTCTGCGGTATTTTTTAACACTTTCAGTTGATGGCTTCTAATTTTGTCCAACCAACTATAGTGCTGGTTGTGACATTGATAGACGATATCGATGTCACCAATCTCTAACTTAACCTGAGCCAAGTAGTTTTCTAGTTCGCTAATTTTCATAACCGATCTCGCTTGCGCTGAAGGACATCAACCCTAAACCAAGAATTATCCCTAAAGGATAGGGGTGACTACAGTTACTATTATAGGCCGACCATAAGTAGGTAGGCACAATTATTTGTAGGATGGGTTAGCGGTAGCGTAACCCATGCGGGCGTTGGGTTTCATGCTTCAACCCAACCTACGTTCATTTTATATTTAATTCCACCCAGGGTTAGATGATATCGGCGAAGTTTCTTTCTAGTCGTCTAGGGGTCAGCGCCATGACTAGGTAAAAAAGCTTATTTACCCATAATCGCGCCAAGTCAATTGAGCAAGCGGTCGATAAAATTTCCTTATTATCGATTTTAGACGAGTTACTGAAATTGGCACTAACCGTTAATTATTTTGAGGAGTTTCAGCAATTTTTTGAACAATGGTCTCAATAATTTTCTGGATTAAATGAACCAAACAGAGGAAAAATGAACGAATCATTGATGATATTCAATCCGCCAGGCTACGATCGAATTATCTTAATCTGTAAGGGGAAGTTGCCAAAAAGGAGACAATTGTGCGACGGGGAAGACATAAAATTTTTATCGGGATGGCCCCGGGGGTCGGGAAAACCTACAAGATGCTGGAGGAGGGCCATAGCCTCAGAAAGCAGGGAACTGACGTGGTGATTGGACTGCTGGAAACCCACGGCCGGAAAGAGACCGCCGCAAAAGCCGAGGGGTTGGAAATTGTACCGAGAAAAATCCTAGAGAAAGAGGGAGTCACTCTCTCGGAAATGGATACAGAAGCGATTATCGCCCGCTCACCGCAGCTGTGTCTGATCGATGAATTAGCCCACACGAATGCACCAGGTTCGGAGCGAGAGAAACGTTTTCAGGACGTGGAGATAATTTTATCTCAGGGAATCGATGTTTACTCGACCGTGAATATCCAGCATATTGAGAGTTTAAACGATCTGGTTGCCCGAATCACTGGGGTGGTGGTGCGGGAGCGAATACCCGATCGAATTTTGGAGGAAGCTGATGAAGTGATTGTGGTAGATGTTACCGCCGAAACCCTAGAAGAAAGATTATTAGCGGGAAAAATCTACGCTCCCGAAAAGATCGAACAATCTTTAAATAATTTCTTTCAACGGCGTAATTTAATCGCCCTCCGGGAACTGGCCTTGCGCGAAGTGGCCGATACAGTAGAAGAAGAAGCGAGTAATTCCACAAAATTTATCGGTCAATCCTGTCCCGTTCACGAACGGGTATTAGTCTGTATTTCCACCTATCCCAACTCTTTACGATTATTACGTCGGGGAGCGCGGATAGCGGGGTATATGAACGCGGAATTTTTCGTGATTTTCGTCGATAAACCCGAGCGCTTTCTCACGAAAGAGGAGGCTTTACATATCGAAACCTGCGAACGTTTATGTCGGGAATTCGAGGGGAAATTCTTACGGGTTAAAAGCTATCAGGTGGCGGCAGCGATCGCCGAAGTGGCCGAACGGGAACGGATCACCCAGATTGTGATCGGGGAGAGCCTTCAATCGCGCTGGAAGAATTTCATCAAAGGTTCTTTCACCCAAAAACTCATGCGCCTGATCTGGCAGAAAAATATCGATCTTCACATCATCGCCACCGATCCAAAAGTACCAATTAAAGACGCGCGAGGCAAGGGGGTGAAAAGGTGACTACCTGACTTGAAAGAGGGTGTAGGGTGTAAGGTGTGGGGTGTGGGGTGTGGGGTGTAGGGTGTAGGGTGTGGGGTGTAGGGTGTAGGGTGTAGGGAAGGAAACCTCGGGACTTTCTGCCACTTCCCCAGTCCCCCTCTCAAATCAGCAACGCCCTCTGGGATGATATTCTAGGAGTTAATCTTTAATGCAAATCCGTTGTCACTTAAGGGAGTTAACTCATGCAGGTAAATAATCTCGGCTTTATCGCTAGTATTCTATTCGTCCTAGTACCCACTGTTTTCCTCTTGATTCTGTTTATCCAAACCAGAGAGGAAACCGAGGGTTAAATTCCTTTTTTATCTCTCAATCCAAGCTTTTGGGGGGTTCTACCCCCCAAACCCCCCGTTGGGGGCGTGGCGCCGCCCCCAAACCCCCCGCGCATTAGTTTTTCGGTGGGATGCTTACACGCAGCTGCCAATACATCTGTCATAATTTAACAGTCACTCCCCTTGCAGAAGTGCCTCTCCTGATATGTAGCCTATACTCAGCGGATTTAGTATAACCTATCGGTGAAACCGGAGATTTTCTATCCGAATGCTTCGCCCGTACTTTTTGCCGCAAACCCTATTTAGTATTACAATCGATCGGATTTGGCGGATCTGAGTTTTTGTCCCTTTTGAGTTTCTCGATTTCTCGTTGATTGGCTTCCCGGTCAGCAGCCACCCATAATTGTTTATCTTCATCCCACTTGGATTCCGTGTATATTGCTTTTTCCCAAAAGCAGGCCGATTTAATTTGTTTTGGATTAAGACCCTCGGCTCCGTTGAGGATGGCTCCGTTGAGGTTAGCTCCGTCGAGGTTGGCTCCGTTGAGTTCGGCTCCGTCGAGGTTGGCTCCGTCGAGGTTGGCTACGATGAGGTTGGCTCCGTTGAGTTCGGCTCCGAAGAGGCCGGCTTCCTTGAGGTTGGCTCCGAAGAGTTCGGCTCCGGTGAGGTTGGCTCCGATGAGGTTGGCTCCGTTGAGGATGGCTCTGTTGAGGTTGGCTCCGATGAGGTTGGCTTGGACGAGGAAGGCTCCGTTGAGGTAGGCTCCGATGAGGTTGGCTCCGATGAGGTTGGCTCCGTTGAGGTTGGCTCCGTTGAGGTTGGCTAGGATGAGGTTGGCTTCCCTCAAATTTGTCTGGCTTAAATCAAGAATTTTAGTTTTATTAAAGTAAGTTGTTTCAGCCAAATTATCCCCAGCTTGGTCATTCTCAACTTTACGCCGCCCGATTACCGTTAAAGCGGCCTGAACTGGAATACTCACGGAAGGGAGTTTTTCTAGGGCCTTCTGTCTTTCCTCTGGCTCCAGTTGTTGAATATTCGAGGGAATGGGGGAATTTTTACGAATGTAGGAAGTCAGGACTTCCATAATTGTCCATTGATCCTTGGGAGAATCTTTGGCAATTCGCTCTAGGGAATAAATGCCGCCAATTACCACCTCCTCTTTACCACTACCGATTTGCTCGACAGCTTTCGAGAAGCGCTCAGTGATGAGACGTTCCTGAATCAGTTGTATTTCCGCTTGAGAATTGAGATAATTGACAAAAAGTCCGATTCCTGCCGAAAGGGTAGCAATTAATCCCAGGGCAGAAATAATCGTTTTGACCACATCAATGGCAAAGGTGCGGCTGTCTTTGTCTTCACGGGCAAAAAGCCCCGGTATTTGCTGAAATAGCCAGAAGGGAAAGATTAGCAGTTTCCAAGCAACTCTGACAAGAGACTGGAGCGATAGCAACAATCTTTTAATTAGCCTTTTTCCCCCGCGATAGGGCATCTTTAGATTCCAAGCAAGAATCGCTCTGGGATGTTGGCTAAAATATTCTTTCGCTTGCTGCCAGTCATCTATCTCATTGCCTTCTTTACCCGATGCCAGCCGTTTTTGATAAAACTGGTGAGCCTTGATCTGGTGCAATTCTAAAGGAATTCGTGGTGATTTTCTCGGAACCATGCAGCGTTTTCCCCACCAATAGATGGATTTTGCCAAGGGACTGAGGGACTGACAAAACTGTTTTCGAGGTTGGTTGAAAAGAAGTAAGTAGGTAGGCGTTAAAAGTTGTCAGATGCCCCCCTTATTAAGGGGGGATTAAAGGGGGGACTAAGGGGGGATCGGCACCCCCCTTATCAAGGGGGGCAGGGGGGATCGAACCTAAAATCCATTTTTAATTTAATTTCATCGAGATTGCCAGTATAGACTAGAGCCTAACGTCAACCTTTGATCAAGCTGTTGGGCTACAATCCAGCAAGGACAAGAGAGCCTGTTTAGAGAATCGATCGCTTTAAGTGGTGTACTCGGCGTTAATTTTGACGTAATCGTAACTAAGATCGCAACCCCAGGCCGTACCTGTTCCCGAACCGTTACCGATACAGATAGACATTAAAACGGTATCTTCTCGTAAATAAGCCCCGCTTGCTGCCGCTTTCAGGTAATTACTGGCACTAGCTCGATCGAACGCCAGCGGTTGACCATTTTCCATCATCACGAAGTCGCCTAACTTGATTTGTAGGTCTTCTTGATGGAAGACAACCCCGGCCCGGCCCGCGGCCGCCGCAATTCGTCCCCAGTTGGGATCCCGACCGAAAACCGCCGATTTTACTAAGGAAGAACCGGCAATGGTGCGAGCAATCTGACGAGCGGACTGATCATCGGCCGCCCCCGAAACCCGCACTTCTATTAAACAGGTGGCTCCTTCCCCATCCCGGGCGATCGCTTTAGCCAAGTATTGACAAACTTCCGTTAACATGGCCTCTAACTTTTGGGCATCCCGGCCCATTTCTGTGATCGCTGTGGTGCGCGATTGACCATTAGCCAAGGCGATCAGACTGTCATTGGTACTGGTGTCCCCATCCACCGTAATCTGATTAAAACTTTTATTAGCCGCCCGACTTAACATATTTTGCCAGAGAACCGTCGATACTGCGGCATCACAGGTAATAAAGGAGAGCATCGTCGCCATATTCGGGTGAATCATCCCCGATCCCTTGGCAATTCCCCCAATTGTGACCGGACGACCATCGATAGTGGTTTGCAAGGCGATCGATTTGGGGACTAGATCCGTGGTCATAATCGCCCGGGCCGTGCTTTCGCCGCCATTTTCCGACAATAAACCCGCTAAGGTCGGTAAAGCGGCGGTTAACGCATCCATGCGAATCCGTTGCCCGATCACTCCTGTAGAAGCCAGCAAAATTGCATCGGCGGGAATCCCTAAAACTTGGCTCAAGGCGGCGGCACTATCGAGAGCATCTTGCCATCCAGCTTCCCCCGTGGCGGCGTTTGCTTGGCCGGCATTACACAAAATCGCCCTGGCGCTGGCTTTAGTTTGTAGGCGTTGACGGCAATAATCGACGCAAGCAGCCCGCACTTGACTGGTGGTAAAGACTCCGGCGGCGATCGCTTCTGTTTCCGAGACAATTAGGGCTAAATCGGGCAAACCGGACGGTTTTAGGCCCGCGGCCATCCCTGCGGATTTAAATCCTTTTGGGGCCGTGATCCCCCCCTCTATTTCCTGCCAATCGGCCATTTTCTCCCGTCTCCTACTCAAATTCGACACTCGATTATAGCAAGTAAAAAGCCAAAAATTAGCAAAGGGTTTGACCGTTTCGGGTTGGGAAGTGGGGAAAAAAGGCCGACGGCTGATAATTACTGGCTGCAAATTAGCCTAAAATACGATTAATTGACCAGGATTTTGGGGCGATAGTTTATGGAACGCGGTTTATTGTGGACACCTTTATTAATTCTGTTTATTTGGTTGGCTTGGAGTGGTTGGAATGAATACCAAAAAGTGGAAATCTATCGACAATGGGCGGAAAACTTCGATCGAGCTAAGTATGATATATATTCTGTCTTAGGTCAAAAAGATAAAATTATCACTTGGGGAAAACCAACTCGTAAGGGAGTGATTAATTTACAAACTTTTTCCCTAGAGGAGGTCAAAGAAATCCGTTTGTTAGTTAATAATCAAGTGGTGGATTTAGATGCTCTTCCCCCGCAGGGTTCCCCTTTTCTAGAATTTATTTTTAAGGAGGGATCGCCTGAAAAAATTCCTTTTACTGAAGTTGAATTGGCCAGTCGGTGGGCGAAATTTTTACAACAACAAATCTTAATTTAATGGCGATAATTTCTAGCGCAATCTTCCTGATCGCAGGATACCGATAACTAACCATAAACCGATAAAACTAGCTGTAGCAAATAATACGGTACTAATAATAGTTAATTGCCGAGATTGGGCGCTGGCTGTGACGATGGCAGCCCCGATAATTAAGGAACCAATAATTACACTAAAAGCTAGTCGATTGGCGGAATTATCTAAACTGCGACGGAGATTATCTAAGTCGCGAATTTTCAGATTAACATTTAAAGTTTCCGAGGTTAAACCATCTAGTAAAACTTCGATTTGACGGGGATATTTCAGGGAAAAAGATTTCAAGTCTAAAACTGTTCTTAGGGCAGTTTGTAGGGGAGTGCTACCGATTAACTGTTGTTCGAGAATATTAGTTAATAGCGGTTTGACTTCCTCGAGGATATTAATATCAGGATTAAATTTTCGGGCAGTTCCTTCTAGATTAGCGAGACTTTTGGCAAATAAACCTAAATTACCCGGAAGTTTAATTCTATTGCGACGGGCAATTTGCAAAAGTTCATAAACCACCTCACTAAAGTTAATTTGATTTAAATTGAGGTTATAATATTTTCGCAGCATCCGCTCATAATCCACCTCTAATTGGACTAAAGTAATCGGGACTACTAACTCGGACAGTTTAATAGTTAGTTGACTGCATCTTTTCGCATCTAAGTCAACAATTGCCAATAACAATTCTGTTAAAATTTGTTGAGTTTGTGGGTCTAATCTGCCCACCATACCACAGTCAATTAAAGCTACTCTACCATCGTCAAGATAGAAAATATTACCCGGGTGAGGATCGGCATGAAAGAAGCCATCAATATAAATTTGTTGAAAAAATGACCGAAACAAAATTCTAGTTATTTCGCTTTTTCTTTGGGAAATTGCTTGCTCAGTTGGCGGTCTAGAAACATCGGCCTCTAAAATTTGTTTTCCTTCTAACCATTCTAACACTAATAGCTTGGAATTAGTTAAGTGCCAATAAATTTTAGGAATAACTAACTGTTTTGGTTCTGACCACCGACTCTGGGTTAAATTATAGCGTAATTGGTCAGTATAATGACCTTCTTGAGTGAAATCTAATTCCGCATTGACTGCTTTAATAAACTCCTCTGCTAAGTTAACAACGTCGTAACTTTGACCAAATTCTGTGAGGGCAACTAAATCAGCAATTACCTTAATTAAGGCACTATCTTGGGCGACAATTTTTTCAATCCCCGGACGCAAGACTTTAATCGCTACTTCCTCCCCAGATAATAAAGTTGCCCGATGAATTTGCCCGATCGATCCCGCGGCGATCGGTTGGGGATTAATATATTTAAATACCTGTTCGATCGGTTTTGCTAACTGTTCGGTGATGACTATTTCTATATCTGTCCAAGCAACGGGAGGAACTTGCGCTTGTAGGGCAGTTAAAGCCTCGATATAATTAGCAGGTAGCAGATCGGGACGGGTACTAAGTAACTGTCCCAATTTGACATAAAAAGGCCCCAATTCCACGAGGATTTTTTTGAGAACTTCTGGGGTGGGAATCTGGGGATTTTCTGTTTTTCCTAGGGTTAAAACCCCGCGCATATAGTCCCAACCGTTGCCGAGAACTATCTCCAGGATTTCTTTTTGTCTTTGACTGGTTTGGGGGAGTGAGAACACGGTATTATCAGTTATCAGTTATCAGTTATCAGTTATCAGTGGGTAAGTTAGGTACTTATCGATGGGTGCATCCCACATTTGCAGAAATACCGATAATCAGCAATTATCAGTGACTCTTAAATTATTACAGATATATCAGCAGCTGCGTGTAAGCATCCCACCGAAAAACTAATGCGCAGGGGGTTCGGGGGAGGCGCTTCGTCCCCCGACGGGGGGTTTGGGGGGTAGAACCCCCCAAAAGCTTGGATTGAGCGATAAAACCGAAAGTAACGCCCGATTTTAGTAGGAAGTTTCCCTTAAAAAATCCCAACTTAGTAGATTTACAAAAATGAGATGTACCCCTTTCAGTTATCAGTTATCAGTTATCAGTTATCAGTGGGTAAGTTATCAGTGATCAGATTTGAGTTTTAAGTTAGCAGTATTAAATAGAAGTTTCCTACTGTCTTTTCACTGATTACTGTTTACTGATTACTGAAAAAGCTGGTAACTAATATCGATCCTATAACAATTTCTTTAATTTGGGATCGGTTTGTAAGTGCTTGAGAACTTGTTTAATATCTTGGGTACGATCTTTGTGGACAACGAGAGTCGCTTTACCGTCGCGAACAATTACCAGATCTTTTAAACCAATAGTAACGATCACTTCTTCCTCATCACTAGCATAGATAATAGCCCCTTCCGTGTCCAAACCGACATGATTGGCCAGTTCAATATTTTTGCCCTTTGCTTCTAGTAATCTTTCCAGAGAATTCCAATCTCCTAGATCATCCCAACCGAAATTAGCGGGTAAAACGTAAGCGAGTTGGGTTTTTTCCATCAAAGCATAATCGATACTTTTTTTCTCTAAATCCTCATAGGCAGCGATGCCCCGATCGATCAGAGGCTGTAAAATATTATTAGCGTGGGTTTTTAGCTCCTCTAAAACCACTTGTCCCTGAAAGATAAACATTCCGCTATTCCAGCTAAAAAGTCCCGTTTCTAGGAATTTTTCGGCCGTGGTGCGATCGGGTTTTTCCGTAAAACGACTCACTTTATAGACGGGTAAACCATTAAATTCGCCCTGATTTTCTCCCTGTTCGATATAACCGTAACCGGTGGAGGGATAATCGGGTTTAATCCCTAAAGTAACGATCGCTTTTTGGCTGACGGCCACTTCTACGGCCGCTTTTAAAGTGTTAATATAAGCCTCTTGATCACCAATATAATGATCGGCAGGAAAAAAACCGATCGCCACTTCCTTACCATAACGTTTTATCACTTCTAAGGTGGCCCAAGTCACAGCCGGGGCCGTATCCTTGCCCACCGGTTCCACTAATAGGTTACTCTCCGGTAAATCGGGGAGTTGTTCGCGGACACCATCAGCGATCGCACTAGCGGTAATTACCCAGAGATTTTCCCAACCTGCCGCTAAAGATAATAGACGATCGGCCGTTGCTTGTAAAAGACTGCGACCACTACCATCAAGACAGAGAAACTGTTTCGGACGCGCTAGACGACTGAGGGGCCAAAAACGTTCCCCTTTACCACCGGCGAGAATGACTGGAACAAGCGACTGATTCATAAAAATTGACACTTATCGGTTAAGTTGAACCGATTGTATCAGACGGCAGCGAGGGGTGAGCGTTTTCCCGACCCAAAGCTAAAAAGCGGGCAAATAACCCGCTTTCTAGCAAAAATAACCGAAATATTGCGATTAGAAATTCATTTCGGCCGCTTGTACTGTTTCCACTTGTTTTTTCTTAATCACTAAGAGGATTTGGCAGAGCATAATACCACCGAGGAATAAAACTAATCCTTTGATCCGGCCGGGATTTTGCAGGACAACTTCCGTCTCTTTTTGACCAAAACCGCCGACATTGGGGTTACTGGTTAAAAATTGTCCCACTTCGATGGCCTGACCTTCCGAGACGATTAATTCAGGTCCCGCGGGAATATTTTCCACCACGGGGCCAGCTTCGGAAGTGATGGTGACTTCATAACCACCGGCTTCGGTTTTGCTGATCTGGCTAATTGTACCTGCGGTAGAAGCTTTGAAAGCGTTATTATTGCTCGGTTCACCGGTGGGGTACACTTGACCGCGACCACGATTGGCCCCTAAATGCACAGCATATTTACCGAAGTGAATACCTTTATTTTGGCTAGGATCGGGGGCCAGGACGGGGAAAACGATTTCTTTGTATTGATCCCCGGGTAAGGGGCCGACGATAACCACGTTATCTTGACCTTCTTTGTAGGATTGGAAATAGACTCCACCGAGTTTTTCCTGCATTTCTTCGGGAATGCGATCGGGGGGCGCGATTTTAAAACCATCTGGTAGCATTAAGACTGCACCGACGTTTAAACCCCCCTTGGATCCGTCGCCTAACACCTGTTGACTGGCGGGATCGTAGGGGATTTTTACCACTGCTTCAAAGACGCTATCGGGTAATACCGAGTGGGGGATTTCAATTTCGGCGGGTTTTTGGGCTAAATGGCAGTTCGCGCAGACAATCCGACCTGTGGCCTCTCTGGGGGTTTCTGGGGCGGTTTGTTGCGCCCAAAAAGGATATGCTTGGGCAGATTGGGGGTTAATGACATCGCTGGTTAGGAGTAGGGAAACGGTAGCGATCGCCACGAGGACGGCTTTCACTAGGGCCTGTCTGTGGACTTGCGGGAAGCTTAAAAAGTTGAATGTTCTCATCTCTATCGGTTGAATAATTCCAAATCTCGTCACATTGAATAATCTAGGACCACCAGGGTTCTTCGCCGGTGCGGAAGTCGGTTTCCGTCCAAGTGGAGAAGACGACTTTATCATTATCGGTGACGTTGGCATGGGCGAGGGCTAAGGATAGAGGCGCTGGACCGCGAACTACTTTTCCTTCGGCATTGTACTGGGAACCGTGGCAAGGACACATGAATTTTTCTTCGCTGGCATTCCAAGGCACCACACAACCTAAGTGGGTACAGACGGCGTTAATTCCGTAGTTGGCCAGGGTTTTGTCCTCTTGGACGACTAAATAGGTGGGGTCGCCTTTTAAGCCTTGGGCTAATGTGCGATCGCCAGCGTTATGGCTGGTCAGAAATTGACTGACAATCACATCATTGCCTAGGGCATCTTTTGCGGTGACACCGCCACCCGTACCACCGGCCGAGGGGGGAATAAAATACTTAACAATCGGATACAAAGCCCCCGCTGCTACTCCGGTAATTGTACCAAAGGTCAACAGGTTCATAAATTGACGACGACCCAAATCGGGAACATCTGTACCGGAAACTTGACTCATTGCTCCTTATCTCCAAATGTAAATTTTTGTAAACTAATTCTCATCTAAGGGCGATTTTGTGCATCTCGATCAAGACGAAAACCCAGAGCTTAAAGAAGGTTTACAAGGGCTGTATTAGATTATTACAGATATTGAGTCACGGACAATTGCCACAGCCATCAGTTAATCTTTGCCCTCACTTCCCCAATTGTCTCAATGTCGGAACTGTGGTAAGAGATTGAAGATTGCTGCTTTGTGGGAGTTGGGAGAATGGGAACGGCAAAGCTGCCCCAAATGCGATCGCCATTAACGGTCATCAAAGAAATGACCATAACAACCTAGTCAAAATACTTTTCTAATTCTGCCTGAGTATGATACATTTGTTTGATGGAGATATAAAGTTTCGATAGCAAGGATAATCGTTGTCATGGTACAAAATCTTTACAGTATAGTAATGGAACTGACAGCACCATCGTCATCGACATTGCTGACTGTAGATCGTACTAGGAAAATACTTAATGATTTTGCCTATAATTTTGAATGGACACCCAGTGATAGCTTAGATATTCCATCAACGAATGATTTTGCCAATGCTCATCTTATTGTTGAACATGGATTAGAACATCAGGCTGTTATTACTTTTTTGAAAAGACCCTATGCCGACCTTAATTATACTCAGAAAAAAAATCTTTTGGGCATTTCCTATAATAATTTACTTGACTGGCATATTCAAGTTGAATCCGAGAAAATCCTTTATGTTTTTAACAGATGTAGCCCAGAAAAAATTGCAAAATCATATCCAATTTCTCGCGAAAATTTAGACAATCTCAGAAGCGGAGTATTTGAAGCCATTTCAGGGCAACGCCATCATCCTAATCTTCCTGCTTTGGATGATGCTTTGATTGAAACGATTTCATTCTGGAAGCGAAATCTATATGCCGAAATGGAAGAAAATATATCTAATCAACAGTTTTCGGCTTTGTTTAATGCTATTATTTTTACGAGAGCCGTTGAAGATAATTATCGCCGCTCAGATCCCCAAAGGTATGACGAATGTTCTAATTCAAATACCCTATTTGAAACCTTCTTAAAAAATAACAGCAATTCCTTAACCATTCGAGAGTCAATTCTTAAAACTCTTGAAGATTTTGGACAAACTAACATACCTGAGTATTTAATTGATCGCTCCTTACTCAGTGCTTTTGATAGTTTAAATACTCAAACTGTGAAAGCTTTGCTGCAGGATTTTTATAGAATTAAATCTGCAAGACCTTACGAATATGATTTTTCTCTCATTTCTAAACACGCTCTTAGTCGAATTTATGAAAGATATACCAGTATTTTAAGAGTTGAAGAATCCGATCAACTAAGCTTATTTCCCCCCCTACCAACAGAGCAGAGAAATAAAGCTTATGGAAGTATTTATACTCCTCAATTTATTGCGAGGTTTTTTGCTCGGTATCTACGGGAACAAATGCCTCCCATTGAATTTCAACAATTAAAAACGTTAGAACCTGCTATCGGTTCAGGAATCTTTGTAAGAACTTTATTAGAAATTCAGTGTGATCCTATGCAGGGAGAAGTTACAACTGAATTGATTCAATCAGCTTTTCAGAATGTTTTTGGATTGGATGTTGATCCTAATGCTTGTCAAGCGGCACTTTTATCTCTTTCACTTCTTCACTTAGTTTTGACAGATCAATTACCGTCACAATTATCCATTAAAACAGCAGAGTCAATTCAATACTATCAAGATCATCCCGAATTAAAAGAGAGTTTTAGTGCAGTTATTACTAATCCCCCCTTTGTTGCTTTGTCGGATCAAACAGAAGCAATGAGAAAAAGAATTGCACAATTTATGGGAGATGATGGAAGGGGAAGAATTGATTTATCTTTAGCTTTTATCAAAATAGCATTAGAAGTATTAAAACCGGGTGGTTATGGATTATTTGTTTTACCTCATAAATTTCTTTTGTCAAAAAGTGATGCTAAAATTCGTCAACTTATCACCCAAGAAGCTTGGATTCGTTGCTTAGTTGATCTATCTGCTATCCCAATTTTTGGTCAAGTAGATACTTACATTGTTCTTCTCATTTTTCAGAAGCGATTTAATGTACAACCAGAACCTTTAGCGACGATTTCTCATTGTCAAGAATTAGTGGGACGTGCTTTACAAGATGTTGTAGAAGGAAGGGAAGTAGAAAGTCAATTTTACAGTGTTTTTAAAGTTCCTCAAAATGCTTTTAATGGGGAAGACTGGTTGATCAAACCTCCTTCAATTGCTCGAATTCAACAAAAGCTAGAAACTTTACCAAAACTTTCAGAGTTTATGAATATTCGCGTTGGAGTGCAAACTGGCAACAACAAGGTATTTATTGTATCCAAATCTCATATTCCTAAAGGAGAGGAAGCTATTTTTATTCCTTATTTATCTGATCGAGAAATGGAAGTTTATACTACTCCTCAGAAAGTTAGTCAATATCTTTTTTATCCTTATTTTGAGGAAAAATTATTGGAAGAGGATGAGATTAGAAATAAATATCCCAAAACTTGGAAATATTTGTTACTACATCAAGAAATGTTAGAATCTCGTTACGCCGTAAAAAAGGAAAATAAATCATGGTGGCAATTAGATAGCCCCCGTTGTGATTATTTACTTAGACCTAAAATTATTAGTCCCCATTTGTCAATTATGCCTCGTTTTTCCCTTGATATTGAAGGCAAGTTTGCTGTTATTCGTTCCCCAATTATTTATCCTAAAGATCGTCAACTGGAGAGTGATTTACTGCGGTATTTTGTCGCAATTTTGAATTCTAGTATTTGCTATCGCTATATTTCTGAACATTCGCATAAATATGGTAGTGGTTACTCAATGTTAGAACCAAAAACGCTTTTAAAAACTCCTGTTCCTGATCCAACAAAAGTGTCATCCTTTGATATGTCTCAGCTTTTACGTCTTGTTGATCAGCGTTTTTTAGCATCAGGAAAAGAAGCAATTCAACTTGAAATTGAAATTGATAAAGCTGTCTCTAAGCTTTACGGATTTACTGAAGAAGATTGTTCTATTTATGGTGTATGAATACAAAAGATGAGAATTGAAATAAACTCTCAAGATTTGAACAAGCGTCGTCAATTAATTAAAAAGATGCTAAGTCCACTTGTTTTAAAAAATAATCTATTTGTTCAACCTGTTAGTAAAGGTGACGAATATGTTGCGTCTGTCAAAGATACTTATCAATCAACAACGAATCAATATACTGAGAGCCGTTTTAAAACTTTTGTCCCTGACTTACAAGCTACCTATTATGAAAGATGGTATAAAACCTATCAAGGCAAAAAAGAAAAATTTTATCTAGACCGTGCTTATCTTCATTTTTATATCATTGATAAAACCTTACCAGAACCAGCAGAAAAAGAATTTTGTTTACTTCATTGCGATCCTAATGAACCTGATGATGCTGCTCATGCTAAATATAAACAAAGCTTACACCTTCACATTGAATGTTCAGATGCTTCTTGGCCTCATTGTGATGTTTGGCCTCGCGCTCATATTGCACTTAATAATGGATATTCAGGTGATGTCCTAAAAGATATTGATTCTCTAACAAACGCAATGACAGAAGCTATACTTATGCTCAAAGAAGAAGTTTTAGCCGCGGTTAAAATCTTCGATTAGACTTCTTGGATAATTAATTTTTGAGAGTTCAAAAATGAGAAAAATAGGGATGAAGTTGCAAAAAATCTCTAAATAGACCCTTTATTAGAAACCGATGAAGAAACGGCAACTGCTCGGATAAACCAACAATTAGAAAGCTTGGGAGTAAACCTAATCTGATCAACACAAAAATATGAAAATTCCTCAAGAAAAACTCTCACAACTTTGCCAACATTGGCATATTCATAAACTTTCCTTATTTGGTTCAGTTTTACGAGATGATTTCACCGCAGATAGTGATATTGATCTGCTCGTTGAGTTTGAACT
Organism: Microcystis sp. 49638_E5; assembly: GCF_021300285.1. Classification (NCBI taxonomy): domain Bacteria; kingdom Bacillati; phylum Cyanobacteriota; class Cyanophyceae; order Chroococcales; family Microcystaceae; genus Microcystis; species Microcystis sp. 49638_E5. Next base: position 23,408 of record NZ_JAJTDH010000023.1, read on the forward strand.
TGGTTTTACCCCTAGTTTTTTCAAACTTCATCAAATTCAAGAAGAATTATCTCAATTATTTGATGGACGTACTATTGATCTCGTTACCATCAAATCTCTTAATCATCATATTCGTGAGCGTGTTTTAGCAACAGCAGAGGTGTGTTATGTCGCAAAAAGATAATCAAGTGTATGTTGAACACATGATTGACACAGCAAATAAAGCACTTAGCTTTGTGGAAGGTGTCAGTCGAGCAGTATTCGAGATGACATTCAACAATAATCACGACAATTGTTGATTTTTACCAGAGGTTTATTTTTAACGGGGGAGAATGTCAACCCTCACTGCTAGACTCAACAGTATGGCCGACTTCGCTGATCCATTGGGCAATTTCTGCGCGGGATGCGGTGGTTTCTACCGTGACGATTTTATTGGCTACATCCACCGATATTTGGGCTGCTGGTTGCTGATTATTAATCGCTTTAGTAATGGTATTAGCGCAACCTTCACAGGCAATACTAGGCACTTTTAGGGTAATTGTCATTGTTGTAACTCCAGTAACTTTATAGCTAAAAACTAGCATAAATTGTCAGGGGTAGCTGATTTTTTAAGAGTTTATTTACCATTTCAGCACTGCCGCTTCGATCCCCTGTTCCCGACGCAGTTTACTATCTTTTTCTAGCCATTGAATGACCTGTTTATGGGTTAGTTCTTCTAGGGTTACTCCCGTATCTTCGGCGATTATTTTTAGTAAGCGTAGGGAAGAAATCGTTAAACGAGTCAGGAATTTTTCGGGAGAAGTCAAGAGGGCAGCGTCCACATCTGCGGATTCTTCTGGGGTTAAAAATTGTCTGTTTTCGATCATAGTTTTATTTGGTTTCCATCCAATTGTCACCGGCTTTTATTTCTACCAAGAGAGGGATCGTCAAGGAGACAGCTTCTTCCATAGTCGTCTTGATTTTTGACTCTAGGGATGGCCATTCTTCCCTCGGTACTTCCAAGACTAATTCATCATGGACTTGCAGCAGTAATCTCGCTCGATAATTTTGCAGTACCTCGGCCAATTTTACCATCGCTACTTTAATAATATCAGCACTGGAACCCTGAATGGGCGCATTAGCGGCCGATCTTAATAATTGTGCTTCCTCGTTGTTGAGTTTGAGGCTATCTAAATCGATGTCATGTAAGGACAGTCCCCGCAGTCTTTTTAAGAGGGGATTATCGAAGTTAAAATAACGTCTTCTGCCCAAAATTGTTTCCACATATCCCTGAGCAATTGCTTGTTTTTTACTATTCTCTAAATACTCAAATACTTGGGCATAACGTTGATGATATTTTTCAATAAATTTTCTGCCCTGTTCTACGGTTAATTTCGATTCACGGGCGAATTTTTGCGCTCCCATGCCATAAATAACTCCGAAGTTAATTGTTTTTCCTAAACTGCGTTCTTCGGGGGTAATTTCCCCTTTATCAAAGAGCAATTGAGCGGTGACTTTATGAACATCTTGATTACTACGATACGCTTCTAATAAAACTGGTTCTTGACTGAGATGAGCGAGAATTCTTAACTCGATTTGTGAGTAGTCCGCTGACACCAATAAGTAACCATCTTCGGGGATAAAAGCTTGACGAATTCGCCTGGAAAATTCACTGCGAATGGGGATATTTTGTAGGTTAGGATTGGAGGATGATAAGCGTCCGGTGCTGGTGATGGTTTGATTAAAATCCGTATGCACTCTTGCGGTTTTTGGTTCGGCTAATTTCGGTAAAGCATCCACATAGGTGGATTTTAATTTAGATAAGGTGCGATGTTCAAGGATATAATCAATTAAGGGATGATCGCCTTGTAGTTTCTCTAAAACACTTTGATCGGTGGAGTAACCTGTTTTAGTTTTTCTGGATTTTTTGCGGTTGAGTGCTAATCGATCAAAGAGGATTTCACTTAACTGTTTAGGAGAGCTAAGATTAAAAGTTTCTCCGATGGATTCATAAGCTTTTTTTTCTATGTCTGCTAGGTCTCTTTCTAGTTGCTGGGATAAGTTTTTTAGATAATTGATATTAATTTTTATACCATAATTTTCCATCTGCCACAGCACCATCACTAAGGGAGATTCTATTTCAGAGAATAATTGATACAAAGGGAGAATTTTAGTTAATTCTGCCTGTAATTTTTCTCGAAGTAAATAGGTAGCGTAGGCATCTAATCCGCAGTAGGTAGCAGTAGTGGCAATATCTAAATCAGCGATGGTTTTTCCCGTAGGAATACCGAGACTTTTATAACTAAGGGAAGTGATACCGTCTAAATAGCGATCGCACAAATCTTCGAGATTATGAGTTAGTTCGGGATGGAGGACATAACTAGCCACCATAGTATCAAAAACTAGACCTTTAACGGTAATTCCTTGATGATAAAAAACATCAATATCAAATTTCGCATTCTGGAAGACTTTCGGATAATTATCACTGGCTAAAATTGGGCGTAATTTTTCGAGAACTATCTCTAGATTTAAATTATCACCGCTCTGGTGGCCTATGGGAATATAGGCCATAGAATTTAATTCTTTTCCCCAACAGCAACCGATCCCGACTAATTTGGCTACACGAGGATTTAAATCCGTGGTTTCGGTGTCCCAAGCGACGGGAAAATGTGGATTAGTGAAAGTTGTTAATTTTGCCAGTAAAGCATCTAACTTAGGAATAGTATCAATAATGTCGGGAGCAATTAGAACCGGTGGAGAAATAGGGGGTAAATCAAACAGAGACAATTGATTAGAATCAGCATCGCTAGTTAATTCTAGGGTAGGAGTGCCACCTAGATGCTGTTGAATTTGATCGAGTTTCTGGAGAATTTTCTTTAACTCTAATTTTTCCAATAAAGGTTTAACTAAACGCCGATCAAAACCTCGGAGACGAAATTTATCCTCTTCGAGACTAACGGGGGCATCAAGGGCAATTTTGGCTAAATAGCGAGAACTTTCTGCGGCGAGTTTTCCCTCTAATAATTTAGTTTTTACCATTCCCTTAATCGATTCCAGATTGGTATATATATCCTCTAAGTTATCGTATTTTTTTAATAAATCTATCGCTGTTTTTTCGCCAATTCCGCGCACCCCGGGGATATTATCAGACTTATCACCGCAAAGAGCTTTAAAATCTACTACCTGTTTTGGTGTCACCCCTAACTTTTCCGTGACAGCTTGGGAATTAAATTCTGTATAACCCTGTCCTGATGTACTTTTTACCGCATTAATATCCAGATAGAGAACCGTGGTTTTTTTCTCCTCATCTACCAATTGGAATAAATCTCGATCGCCTGTTAAAATCTTAACAGTATAACCATGATCACCGGCTTGTTTTGCCAAAGTTCCTAAAACATCATCTGCTTCGTAACCGGGGGAAGTCACAATAGGAATATTCATCACTGTCAAGAGACTTTGCAGATTAGTTAAATCGGGGCGAAATTCTTCGGGAGTTTCTTGCCGATTAGCCTTATAATTGACATCAGCTTCATGGCGAAAAGAAGGGACTGCTAAATCAAAAGCAACTGCTAAATAAGTGGGTTTTTGAGTTTCTAGTAACTGCAGCAGAGAATTTAAAAACCCAAAACAAACACTGGTGGGAATGCCGCTAGAAGTACGCAGAGGACCAGAGCGAGACTTAGCAAAGGCATAATAGGCACGAAAAGCCAAAGAATGCCCATCGATCAGGATAAATAGCTTATTTTGCTCGCCACTGTTCATAATCTAGCCTCAAATTTGCGTGTTATTTCCATTTTAAGGATTACCGAGCCATTATTCAGCCATTAGCCTTGAATCGGCGATCGCTGATAACACCCTGTCAAAAAAAATATTTGCCAAAAAGCCAGCGTAAGGGTATTTTAATAATAATTTTAGATGAGTACTTTTCGATTACATGAGAATCCTAGTTACAGGCGGTGCGGGTTTTATTGGTTCCCATCTAATCGATCGCTTGATGGAACAGGGTCATGAAGTGATCTGTCTGGATAACTTCTACACGGGGACGCGCCGAAATATCGTTAAATGGCTAGGAAATCCTTATTTTGAGCTAATTCGTCACGATATCACCGAGCCGATCCGTTTAGAAGTCGATCAAATCTATCACCTGGCCTGTCCTGCTTCCCCAATCCACTATCAATATAATCCCGTCAAAACGATTAAAACCAATGTTTTAGGGACTATGTATATGCTGGGCCTAGCTAAACGGGTAAAAGCGCGATTTTTGCTCGCTTCTACCTCAGAAGTCTATGGCGATCCCGATGTGCATCCCCAAACGGAAGAATATCGAGGTAATGTCAACTGCATTGGACCGCGTTCCTGTTATGACGAGGGTAAAAGGGTGGCGGAAACCCTGGCTTTTGAGTATTATCGGGAGCATAAGGTCGATATCCGGGTGGCCCGGATTTTCAACACCTACGGCCCGCGAATGCTGGAAAACGATGGTCGAGTGGTGAGTAATTTCGTCGTGCAAGCTTTGCGCGGTGAACCCCTGACGGTTTATGGTCAAGGTTCCCAAACCCGCAGTTTTTGCTATGTTTCTGACCTGGTGGAAGGGTTAATGCGTTTGATGAATGGGGACTTTATCGGGCCAGTTAATCTCGGCAATCCCGACGAATACACAATTCTGGAATTAGCGCAAGTGATCCAAGGCATGATTAATCCCGAGGCCGAATTGGTCTATAAACCACTGCCGGAAGATGATCCCAAGCAACGACAACCAGATATCACTCGTGCTAAAACCTATCTGGATTGGAGTCCAACTATTCCTCTAAGTCAGGGTTTAAAAATGACGATCGAGGATTTCCGTTCTCGTCTCAGCTAATCCCTAATCAATAAATTTAACTTAATTGTCACTGGAGTAATTATCATGCGTGTTTGTGTTATCGGAACCGGTTATGTGGGTTTAGTCACGGGGGTTTGCCTAGCACATATCGGCCATCATGTCATCTGTATTGACAACAATGAAGAAAAAGTCAAATTGATGAAATCGGGACAATCTCCCATCTATGAACCGGGGTTATCAGAATTAATGCAGTCTTCGGCAGCCTCTGGCAATCTGGAATTCTCCACGGACCTAGAAGCGGGAGTTAAACACGGTGAAATTCTCTTTATCGCTGTTGGTACACCTGCACTACCCACGGGAGAAAGTGACACTCGTTATGTGGAAGCGGTGGCCCGGGGTATTGGGGCCCATCTCAACGGTGGTTATAAAGTAATCGTCAATAAATCGACCGTTCCCATCGGTTCTGGGGATTGGGTACGGATGATCGTCCTCGATGGCGTGGCCGAAAGACAAAAAAATCTCGTAGCTGCGGTTGGCGGTATTAGTACACTAGAACGCATCGAAGCGGATTTCGATGTGGTCAGCAATCCCGAATTTTTACGCGAAGGTTCGGCAGTTTATGATACTTTTAACCCCGATCGCATTGTTTTAGGCAGTAATAACCCGAAAGCCATTGAAATGATGAAGGAATTGTACGCTCCTTTGGTTAAACGCCAATTCGCTGACGATCCCTCCTTGCCTCCCGTTCCCGTGGTGGTTACGGATCTCAGTTCGGCGGAAATGATTAAATACGCCGCTAATGCCTTCCTAGCCACCAAAATTAGCTTTATTAACGAAGTAGCTAATATCTGCGATCGCGTCGGGGCCGATGTCACCCAAGTGGCTAAAGGTATCGGTTTAGATTCCCGTATCGGCAGCAAGTTCCTCTCGGCCGGGATCGGTTGGGGGGGTTCCTGTTTCCCCAAAGATGTGTCGGCTTTGGTACATACCGCAGAAGACTACGGTTACGAAACGGAATTACTTAACGCCGCTATCAATGTTAACAAACGTCAACGGACAATTGCGATCGAAAAACTGCAACAGGAATTAAAAATCCTCAAGGGTAAAACCGTCGGTTTGTTGGGATTAACTTTTAAACCCGATACCGATGATATGCGCGATGCTCCGGCTTTAACCATGATCGAACAGTTAAATCGTTTAGGTGCTAAGGTAAAAGCTTATGATCCGATCGTTTCCCAAAGTGGTTTAAGTCACGGTTTAAGCGGTGTGATTATCGAATCGGATCCAGAAAGATTGGCCGATGGTTGTGACGCTTTGGTGGTGGTGACGGAATGGCAAGAATTTCTCCGTCTCGACTACGGCAAAATGGTTAAAACCATGCGCGAACCCGTGTTAATTGATGGTCGCAATTTCCTCGATCCTGCGGTGGTGACAGCAGCCGGTTTCCGTTACCTCGGTATTGGCCGTTAATCCCAGGAATCCGCCTTTTCAGCAGGAATGACGCGGTTGGGGAAGGGACAATAAGCACCAACCCTTACCCCTGCTCTTAGGGGCGAAAACTGCCCGATTATGCCAGCTGAAAACCCAAAAATTCCTAGCTAACCATAGGGTTATTGGCTATAGTTACATGATGTGAACGGGGCTACTAGAATCCGGGGGCGATAGGTAGAATTGAATTGAGAAACTAGAAATCAGTTTTAGCAATACCTATGGTTAGCTCTGTTCAATACCGCTACACTAACGAACAAGTTAGGGACTGGTTACGGGGATTACTGACAATTGCCTGGTGTGATGGGGATTATAGCACCAGCGAACAGGAATCGATCGCCCGTTTCGCTCACGAATTAGAATTAGATGACGACCACGTTCTCTATCAGTCGATTAGTCCCGAAGAATTGGCCGCAAGTTTCGGTCATGACCCCAAAATATCAGAAAACTTCCTCCGCACGGCGGTTATGGTAGCGATCGCCGATGGCATTTATTCCCCCGCAGAAGCGCAATTACTGCGTAGTTATCGGGATGCTTTCGGGTTAGAAATCGAGGCCCTGTCAGCTTTAGAACATACTATCTGTGAAATTCCCGAAATTACCACAGAAGCGAATAAATCCGAGTTTATCAGTGCCGAACATCCCCACCCGGATCTGCTGCATCCCCTCAAAGACTGGTTAGATGGGGTGGAAATGCACGATCCGCGCTTGGCCCGGTTTATCTGCAAAATGGTGCCGCCTCAATGTCCTTTTGAACGCGATATCGTGCTGTTTGGCCATAAATTAGTCCATATTCCGCCCCTGTGCAAGTTAAATCCTCTCTACGAGCAATTAGTCGGTTTACGCTTCCGGGCTTTATCATACTTAGCCGATGATTGTCAAGAGGATATTTCCGAGTATATTTAGCCAGTTTAACTAAAATTACCGCTAAAATGGTATAAATATCCTGCTGACAGAAAATATCTCAACCTAAGGGCTTTTCCTAGCTAATTCCTCCGTTAAAATTAGGTTAAGTCGCCGTTAAGAGAGAAACTATGAGTAAAAACTCCCGACGAGTCGATTTTCCTGATTTACCCGGGCTAAAAAACCTGCGATCCTATCAATGGCAGTGGCTGGGCCGAGATATACTCGCTGGTGTCACCGTGGCGGCCTACGCTATTCCCCAGTGTATGGCTTACGGCGACCTGGCCGGGGTCGATCCCGTGGTGGGATTATGGACTCTCGTGCCGGCCGCCCTAGTTTACGCCCTTTTCGGCTCCTCATCGCAACTATCCCTCGGACCAGAATCGACCACGGCAGTGATGACGGCGGCAGCGATCGCACCTATGGTGAGCCTTCAAGGAGAAAATTACGGCAGTTTAGCGGCTTTTTTAGCCCTAATGGTCGGTTTAATCTGTTTAGTTGGTTATATCGCCCGCTTGGGATTTCTAGCTAATTTACTCTCCAAACCGATCCTAATCGGTTATATGGCGGGAGTGGCGGTGATCATGATTGCCGGACAACTGGGTAAAATTAGTGGTTTGTCAATCGGTGAAAATACGGTTTTTAAAGAAATTTTAGCTTTTTTTCGGGGAATAAACCAATGGCACTGGCCAACCCTTAGCCTAGCTCTATTGCTGTTACTATTTCTATTTGTCATCCAAAAATATTTTCCCAAAGCACCGGGTCCCTTGCTGGCGGTTTTACTGGGAACCCTCGCCGTCGCCACCCTCCATCTCGATCAAGAGGGGGTGGCAGTAGTGGGGAAAATTAGCAAAACTTTGCCTAATTTTGGCTTACCAACCCTAGATTTTTCCCAATTACTACCCCTAGTGACCGCAGCCGTCGGCATTGCCCTGGTGGGCTATTCCGATAACGTCTTGACCGCTAGAGCCTTCGCCAGACACCATAACCAAGAAATCGATGCCAATCAAGAATTTTTAGCCCTGGGACTGGGGAATCTGGCGGCGGGTTTTTGTCAGGGATTTCCCATCAGCAGCAGCGCCAGTCGCACCGCGGTGGGCGATTCCGTGGGCAGTAAAAGTCAGCTTTACTCCCTGGTGGTGGCAGTGGTGGTGGTGGCGGTCATTTTCCTGCTCGGTCCGATACTGGCACTCTTTCCCAAGGCCGCTTTGGGTGCGCTGGTGATTTATGCGGCCTGTAAACTGGTGGATATTGCCGGTGCTAAACGACTAAAAAGCTTTCGCAATAGTGAGTTTAATCTCGCTGTCCTGACCATGGTGGGGGTGCTAACCACGGGGATTTTAAGCGGGGTTGCCATCGCCATCGGTCTCTCGGTTATCGATTTATTGGCCCGCATTACTCGGCCTGATGATGCGGTCTTGGGTACGGTTCCGGGGGTGATGGGTTTACACGCACTCCAGGATTGGCCGGAAGCGCAAACAATACCGGGGTTGGTTATCTATCGTTACGATGCCCCCTTATTTTTTGCTAATGCGGCCGACTTTAAACGTCGCGCTCTCAGTGCCATTGCCCGGGAGACGAAACCGGTAGAATGGTTTGTCTTGAATACGGAGGCCCTTGGGGAATTGGATAGTACAGCAGTGGAGATTCTTGAGGAATTAGCAGCAGAATTATCAAGACAGGGTATAGTTTTCGCCCTCGCTAGGGTTAAACACGATCTGTACTTAGAATTGCAACGTTCCCGCTTGTTAGATAAAATTAGCGAGGAGAGGATTTACTATACTTTGCCGGCGGCGATCGAAGCTTTTAAAAATCGTTGACTGATACTAAATCATTAGGGGTCGAGAAGGTCATCGCCGACCTCCCCTCCCATAAAGAACCTACCCGTGCATAGTTTTCGGACTTTATTGAAATTAGCTGATAGAGTTGTCTAAGTTGGGCTTCCGTCGGTTGCATTTAGTCATTATCGGCTTGATTTTAGATTATTGTTCATTTTAGTATTATTAATCGAAAGCCACTTCCCTAACCTATTTAGGGTCTGCTGAATAAAGGTGAAATGTAGGCAAGGTAAGGGTTTTGTGGCTTTTCTCGCGAAACAGGTGCAAGATTTTGAGAGAATCGTGCTTCAAAACCTTGCGTCTTCATCGGCCCGCCGAGGGGGTGGAACGAACCACAAAGACACAAAGGACACAAAGATCGATCATATAGTAAGTTAAACTCATCACACAGAACCTAGAAGAGCCAATCTACGGTTTCACCGATAGGTTATTGCCCGAATGCTTCGCCCGTACTTTGTCAGCAAACCCTATTTAGCATCAGTTTAACCCATTTTTCAAGAATCTAGGCTAGAATATGAAGACAAGACGCATTGCTCTGGGTTAATCTACTCTGTAGAAGCTAAGAAGGTAATCAAAATGGCTAAATATTCGCCTCTTATCAATGTATCTCCTGAAACTATGAGTGGTGTTCCTGTTTTTTCAGGTACTAGAGTTCCGATACAAACACTTTTTGATTATCTTAAAGCAGGAGAATCAATTGATGATTTTTTAGAGGGTTTTCCGACGGTAACAAGAGAACGAGTTATTAGCTTACTTGCAGAATTTGAAAAAGAGCTTATTGATAGGGTAGCGTGAAATGAGGCTTTTTTTAGATGAATGTATTGACCGAAGATTAATGAGGGAGTTTACAGGTTATAATATCAAAACTGTTCCGCAAATGGGATGGACTGGGATCAAGAATGGTCAACTGTTAGGTTTAGCTTCACAAGAATTTGATATTTTTATTACAGTGGATAACAATTTGCCATTTGAGCAAAATTTACCGCAGTTTAATCTAGCTATTATTATTTTACAATCACAATCAAATCGTTTGGTTCCTAAAGTTTTAGAAGTTTTGGCAACAGTAACAAAAGGAACAGCAACAGTAGTAAGTTTATAACAACCTATTTAAAATGAATTTAAGCCATTTTTCAAGAGTCTGGGCTAAGATATTAAGGCTACCGACTTGGGAAGATTATTCCAAGAACTATCCCTAGTAAGATAAACACAATAAATCCAATCAAAAATGCAGGTATTGGCTCACCCATAATAGCCAACAAGGTAGCTAAAGCTATGCAAAAACATAAGTTTAAGACATTCAAGATCAATAGTATGGCATAGAACGAGTTAGTTAGGACGCTTTCAATTTTCAAACTCTTATCGGTCAAGGGTTTCAGCGATTGATTGTCCTAACCACCCCGCTCTTTGCTATAGTTTATTTTTCATTTTTCCCTTAAACCTAAATCGTCTAATGGCGATAGGGTTTTCTCTTGCATCCCCAGAGACATGAAAAGTGAAGTATTGCGAGAAGTTCTGTTGACCAGATGTCTAGAATCTTAAATAACAGTCGCACTACTCTCTTCTAAAACAATACGGCCCGCCATATGTACATTTTCGGCAGTCATAAATTTTTCCATCTTTACCACGCACTATATAATAAGTACATTTGCTGTCTGGTCCTGTTGATGGAGCAATATACACCGGGTCTACAGGTTGCTGTACCAACAAAATAGTTTCGGTATTAGCAAAAGTTTGATTTGTTGACACGTCTAAACACAATATGTTTTTAGTTTGTACATTATCAGGAGTAGAAGCTTTTGCTTGGTTAATAGGAGACATGACCAATAAAAATGCTGAAGCTGTTACGAGAATACTTTTCATGTGATTTTTACCAAATTGAGCGATAAGTTTGATTTGACTTTGAGGTTAAAAACATTTTGAGATACACCCGATTAATGGACTGGCATTACCGACATCTTCTATTATATTCTTGATATCTCCGTTCAGAGGCGGCATAATTTCCCGATGCCCTAGCTGCATAATGTGGTATATTAACTTGAGTCGCCCAATAATCTCCATTTTTCGTGAGTTGATTGGCCTCTTGAATTAATCCTTGACAAGAAAGCCTATAAATTCTTTGCCAGTCTTCAGCTATCATTTGCTGTATTAGCTGGCCAGCTTCCCCCTCCATACTGTTTAATTCTCTCAACAATTGCTGAACTTCACTACTTTGTGCGTTAGAATTAGTTACCCATACTGTAAACTGGAGGATTGAAAAAAACCCTGCTAAAGTCAACACACTGATTGATTTTTTTGTTGGATAGAGCATAATTTTATTTCCTGAAAATTTGACACAACTAACAAGCCACACTACCGACAATGTATCAACCAGTTAAAATTATTTCAAGACGGAAAAAAACGGATATTGTCGGAGGTTTTGTTAACTATGTTTACAAATATCGGAAAATAACGGATAATGACGGTATTATGTCCCCAAATCTTAACATTACTCCCATGGATACCCAAGAAGTCTTCTCACTTATTGATAATCTGGTTTTTGGCCACACGGGAAAGCATCTCGATACATTGCAATTAGGGATTTTAAAGAACGTTTTTGATGGTCAGAAATATGCAAAAATAGCAGAAGAATATAATTGTTCTGAAGGTCATGCCAGAGATAAAGCCTATGAACTTTGGCGCATTCTTTCGGAAGTGTTAGGGGAAGAATTAAATAAATCAACTGTTCGATCAGCAATTGAAAGGTTAATTGTCAGCAATAGTATTAATAATTTGGGTAATAAATCTGTAAAAATTGATCAGGTTACTTTCTGTCATAACCCTTCTAATAATCGAGAAATAGAAAATTATCATATTTATAAAACTGAAAACAATGTTATTAAAGCAAAACTAGAAACTGTTCCCAAACTAATAGGATTAGGATTAACGATCGAACAAATTGCTCAAGCTCTTGATTTAGATATACAATTAATTTTAGATAGTCTCAAACCAGAGTAACTTTGATAATTTTATCAAGATATGAATGTCAAGCTGCTTTGATCCACAATTGACAAGGATAGGGAAATGGGGTTCTTTTGGATTTGGTGGGTAAAATGTATTCTAAGATACAGTCTTGCGGGCGAGGGAGTCGAAGGAACCACAGAGACACAGAGGACACAAAGATCGATCGCTACTATATAAGTTAAACTTATCACACAAAGTTGAGAAGAGCCTTATTTTCGCTTGATCGCTCCAGCATTTATGCTAAATTTACCTCGCCCACTTCAGTCTGTTAAACTCAACTGTTCATAGCTCTGAAAATTTCACGAACAGAGATTTTTTCGAGCCAACAACCTATAAAAAAGTTGTCTAGCCGTAATTCCTATAATTCAATTACAGCTGCTATTAATTTCCAGCAGGGAGCTTCTCCTTCCCAATTTGCCGAAGAGATCCAAGGCAGACTAAGACTGACGGTAACAAAACAGTTTTGCTGAGGTTGATAGCCTGTATTTAATTTCTCGACAAATACGGGATCAGTTATCTTTGCTTCTGTCAAACTGTTACCATTCGCTGTTGTAATTGTGCCACGCCACTCAAAATTTCCTTTTGAATTTTCTTTTTGATATACTCTAAAACTCTGCACTTGAATCAACTGGAGAGTATAACGTTGATTGAAATTAAGGTTTTTCAAATAAGAAGGATTAACATATTTAATTGAATTGTGCAGTATTTTTGTTGGGGTTCTACAATACTTTCCCAAATTATTGATATTGAATCTACCTACACATTTCCACTCACCGGGTAAAACGGAAAAATTTTCCGATTCAAACCCAAAATCATTGCCAGTATCAGCCAGGGGAATTTCGAGAATATCTAAAACTTTTGGTTCTTTACCAGAAATTAGTCTAACTGCTCGTGGAACCCTGCCATCTTCTGGATAAAGAGAATCACACACAGGACGAACCCAATTTCCTGAACCAATATCAATTCCAGCGATACAGCGTTCATTTAATTTCCATGAATTAGCAAGACAGACAATTTTTTTCAGAGATGACATATATTGACATTCCCCCATTTCTCCTTTAAATATTCGGCCACTAAACGACGGTGACAATTATGAGGTTTTGCCTCACTACAGAGTAAACAAGCGTTATTAATTACATCTGGAGAAACTTTTGTTTCAATCCTCCGGCTACTAATAAGTTGTCTAAATTTTTGTTCGTATATTGTCCAATCAACTTTTTTCTTTTTATATTCATCAAGAATATCTTGAGTTGGAGCTAAGTCTAAAACATGAACATAGTCAATGCCACCGATGACTTTTAAAAAATATTCTAGGTCAGCTTTTTTACTAAATCCTGCTAATTGGGAAACATTATTTAAACGAGTATCTATAACTCTCTTAACACCAGCTTTTTGTAAGTCATCAAAGAACTTCTGTGCAGTCTTTTGAGTAAAGCCAATTGTAAAGAGATTGATTGTCCTGTTCATCATAATTACCACTTGTTTCTATATAAGCAATTGCATCACCCTGAAGCTTATAAGCTTTCTCCAAACATTCTGCTTTTGTGAGAAGATTGCTATTTGGCTCGACAAATAAAGAAAGCTGAATTTCTTTTTGACTACTGGCTGAAAAATCGGTCAAACTATGTTTGAACAGCATTCTTTCTTCCAAATGGTCATGAGATTCCAAGTCACCATTTTTTAGAATATGATAAATATCTAAATCGCAATGACGTAGATGTTGACAAACCAGAATCGCTCTATGACATTCAATCGGGTCTTTCTCCGCACACATAAGGGCAATTCGATGTTTTTTCACTCCCTGTAAAATTCGTTCAATTCCATGATTAAAATCAGATGTTTTAGCAATTTTTTCGTATAAAGCCTTACCATTGACATAACATTCTTCGCTGCTCGGTCTGGCTCCTAATTCTTTGCCCAAAAACACATAGTAAATGCCTTCACTTTTTAAAGCATTTGACAATATTGACTGATTAAAATGCTTGAGAAATCGGCTATAAGGATGAGAACGAACATCAGCAAGGGCAGTTATATTATGCTTCTTAAGTAGAAGCATAAATGAGGCAATTTCGTGATTAGAGTGACCGATGGTGAATAACTGCATCAATATTATTATTCCTTCGATGAAAGCCTACAATAATCATTGTAGATCAACGATTGCCTAGAGAGGGGAACAGACCATCGGGCTAGAAGTGACTCTATAGGCAGAATATCCCAACTTTTAACCCTGATTATCGGTCAGGGGTCGATGTTTCTCGATCAAATCGATCGCCTGGGTGACACTTTCCGGGAAAATTACCACTAAACCACCCTCGGAAACCGTGCTTAAAGCCTTCTCTAAAGCTTCCGTTTCATCGAGAATAACTTCTGGTCGCAAACTGGCATTTTCTTGGCTAATTCCCCGGAGAATTAAATCGGCCACTTCTCCTCGGCGGCGACCGCGAGTATCGTTATCTTCCTTAACAATAATTCGATCGAACATTTGGGCCGATAATTTCCCTAATAAAATTAAATCATCATCGCGTCGATCGCCCGGCCCCCCAACCACGCCGACTTTTTCCCCGGACCAATTGCCGACAAAACCGCCGACGGCTTCGTATCCGGCGGGATTATGGGCATAATCGATTAAAGCGTGATGGTGTCCCAAGTCAAACAGGTTCATCCTGCCGGGGGTCTGGGCCACGGAAGGTTTAAAAGTCCGCACCCCTTGGCGAATTAACTCGATATCGATACCCTGCACAAAAGTGGCTAAACAGGCGGCCAGGGCGTTAGCAATCATAAAAGGAGCCATTCCCTGCATAGTCACGGGAATATTGACCGCTTCCTCGATTCTCAGCGTCCATTCTCCCTCTAGAATCGACAGATAGCCATTCTCATAGATGGCGGCCATGCCACCGCGACGGATATGGTCGTGAATAATCGGGTTATCGGGACTCATGGAAAAATAAGCGACTCTTCCCTTGACTTTTTCGGCCATACTAGCGGTCAAGGGGTCATCGGCATTTAAAACCGCGTAACCCTCGGCGCTAACCACCTCGGCCACAACGCTTTTTACCTTCGCCATTTGTTCGATGGTGTCGATATCGCCGATACCCAAATGGTCGGCGGCCACATTTAACACCACTCCCACATCGCACTGATTAAAAGCTAAACCCGATCGCAGGATACCACCCCGGGCCGTTTCTAGCACGGCAATCTCCACCGTGGGATCCTTCAAAATCATACTGGCACTGTAGGGACCGGTGTTATCGCCCTTTTCTACCAGATAATCATCGATATATACGCCGTCCGTCGTGGTAAATCCGACTACTTTCCCCGTTTGCCGGCAAATATGAGAGATTAAGCGGCTAGTGGTGGTTTTGCCGTTAGTTCCCGTAATCGCCAGAATTGGCACGCGACTGGGAGTACCGGGGGGGAATAACATATCGATAACTGGAGCGGCGATATTGCGGGGTAAACCGCGACTGGGGGCGACGTGCATCCGAAAACCGGGAGCGGCGTTGACTTCTACGATTACCCCGTCCACTTCTTTCAGGGGTTTGCGGATATCATCTGTGACCACATCGATCCCGGCAATGTCTAAACCGATTAATTTTGCCACTCTTTGGGCGATCCAGACGTTTTCGGGGTGAATTTCGTCGGTACGATCCACGGCGATGCCGCCGGTGCTTAAATTAGCGGTGGCCCGCAGATAGGCGATTGCACCTTGGGGTAAAATGCTGGTTAATTCATAGCCCTGTTTCTCTAGCACATTAAGGGCGGTTTTGTCAATAGTTATTTTAGTTAAAACGTTGGCATGACCGTCACCCCGGTTGGGATCTTGATTAGTAATTTCGATTAATTCTTCTATAGTTGAGCGCCCATCACCGACGACGTGAGCGGGAATCCGTTCGGCCACGGCGGCAACTTTGCCATTTATGACTAAAATTCGGTGATCACTGCCTTTATAGTATCTTTCTACGATCACGCTGCGGGTTTTCGAGGCGGCACTGGCTAGATCATAGGCTTCCTCTGCTTCCTGTTGAGTTTTAACATCGATGCTGATGCCCCGGCCGTGGTTGCCATCGAGGGGTTTAATCACGATGGGAAACCCTCCCACTTCCTCGATTGCCGCTGACAACTCATCCAAGTATTGAATCACCGTACCCCGGGGGACTGGAATCCCACCATCCTTGAGGATAGTTTTTGTGCCTTCCTTGTCACAGGCCAACTCAACGGCTAAAATCCCCGAAAAACTGCTTAAAGTGGCTTGAATGCGCTTTTGGTGAACGCCATAGCCCAATTGCACCATGGCACGAGCGCTCAGGAGTAACCAGGGGATATTTCTAGCTTGTGCTTCTTTGACGATGGTTTCTGTACTCGGACCGAGGGAGGCATTATTGCATAAATCGCGTAAATCGGCTAAATCTTGGGCTAATTCTTGCTTAGGATAGGTTCCCGTATCGACAATCGATTGACACAACCGCACGGCAGCCCGACCCGCATAACGTCCCGCTTGCTCCTCAACGTATTCAAACACCACGTTATAGACTCCGGGGGTGGAGGTGCCTCTCGTGCGACCAAACCCGACGGGAGTTCCTGCCAATTCCTGCAATTCTAGGGCGATATGTTCAATGATGTGGCCCATATAAGTGCCAGTGCGGACTCGTTCAAAGAAACCACCGCGATAACCGGGGGAGCAGTAATGTTCGACTAAACTGGGGAGAACGTCGATTAATCCCTCGTAAAAGCCTGGGATTTCATTCGATGGCTTCTCTGCGAGATCTTCGAGATCTAGACGCATAACAATGAGCTTGTCGCGACGAATACTCCAGTAGTTGGGACCGCGCAGGGTTTGGGTTCTGAGAATTTTCATGATATAGCTGATGTTCGCTGTTGAGAAGCACAAAGAAGCCGTTGTTTATTGTCTGGTTTTCCGAGATGGGTAAACTGTTCATCGTGAACAGTTTTTCAGGAGTTTTTTTACCCCAATTTAGGGATCACTTGCTGTTTTTTGAGATGATAGCCATCACCGTAGGCAAGAATATGTACCCGCAGATTATGCAGACTCAGAGGTTCGTTTGCGGTGACGTGATGGTGGTTGGTGTGGGACATTTCCCTAGCATCAATTACCGTTACTGTACCGCAGCCGATTACCGTCATCGTGCCATCCCGTTCAAACATAGCGCAGGTATCCTCATCGATGCCAATTCCTAAACGTTCGGGATAACCAGAGATAGCGCTCATTAACCGAGCCATGCGGTTGCGATTGTGGAAGTGTTGATCGACAATGACTTCAGGAATGAGACCTAATCCCATGGCCATATCCACTAAGGCCCGATTAGGTGCTTCCCCGCTGCTGCCCCCAGCAATCATGTGATGACCCATAACGGCGGCCCCGGCGCTAGTTCCAGCTAGGGTTAATTCTCCCTGTTGCACTCTTTGTCTGATTCTTTCCATCAGGGGAGTATCGGAGAGCAAACCGCATAAACGCAGCTGGTCGCCTCCGGTCATAAATACACCTGTACATTCTTCGATGTAGGCCTGGAATTGGGGGTCTTCTCCCTGTACGCGATCACGAATATCGATAACTTTGACGTATTTTGCCCCCATTTCCTCGAAAATCTTCTGATAGCGATCGCCGATTAAAACTGGTTCTCTGGAAGCGGAGGGAACAATAGCGATCACTGCTTCGCTACCCCCAGCGCGATTCCAAAAGGTGTGCAGTATCTCTTTACCGTGGACTTTATCCTCGGCACCTCCAATGACTAAAATCGCCGTTTTGAGAGATATGGGGGCAGGATTTTCGTGGTGTTGGGTTTCTAGCTCGATGATCATGTCACTGAACGAATAGACATTTTTAGGGATGGAAGGTTTTTCGGGAAGATGGACAAGTATCTTGATGTTATTTTCCCTGAACGGTTGACGGAAAAAAATGCGGTTTGGGGATATTTTTCGGGACATCAAGCAATAGTAGAGGCGATTTTAGCAATTTTCTTCGATCCACTGGCAATCACGGACTTTTAGTTAACTTTAAGTCTAGGCTAGACTTCGATCACTCAAGCTAGAGCCAGAAAAACCCCTAGACAGTACAGCATAGTCTATCATGTTATTGAGATAGACTATCGCAAAATTAGCAAGATTTTAACCGATCGAGCCGTGACAAAATGATACATTAAACACTATTCCAGTCTAGGCCTTAATTTTTCCCGTGCAGTTTGACATTGTTACTCTCTTTCCCGATTTTTTTACTTCACCGCTGCAGTCGGGGTTGTTGGCAAAAGCTCTCGAACGCGACATCGCTAGGGTAAATTTGGTCAATCTCCGGGATTTTGCCCACGATAAACACCGTCGCGTCGATGATGAACCCTACGGTGGTGGTGTGGGAATGTTATTAAAACCAGAGCCAATTTTTGAGGCGATCGAGTCTTTAGAAATTTTACCACCCCGGGAGATCGTGCTGATGACTCCCCAGGGGGAACCTCTCAATCAAGCTTTACTGAAAACTTGGGCCAGTAGTTATCAGCAGTTAATTCTCATCTGTGGGCATTATGAAGGGGTAGATGAGCGGGTTTGTGAGCATTTGGTGACTAAAGAGGTATCTTTAGGGGATTTTGTCCTAACTTGTGGGGAAATTCCTGCTTTAGCGATTATTAACGGGGTGACCCGGTTGTTACCCGGTACAGTAGGTAAGGCGGAATCGTTGAAATTGGAGAGTTTTGAGGCGGGTTTATTGGATTATCCCCAATATACCCGGCCCCCAGTCTTTCGCGGTTGGCAAGTGCCGCCGGTTTTGCGATCGGGTAATCATCAGGATATCGCTGATTGGCGCTATCAACAACAACTCGATCGCACGAAGGAGCGTCGTCCAGATCTCTGGCAAAAATGGCTAGAGGAAGGGGATTAATCCCCAAAAATGCTCGCGTGGGAATTATGAATTATGAATTATGAATTATGAATTATGAATTATGAATTATGAATTATGAATTATGAATTATGAATTATGAATTATGGCTCTTCTGGTTTCTAGACTTTGATGGCAACGTTTCCAATCCACTTTCGGCATTTTAGGTCTCTTTTTCGTTCCCAGTCTCTAGAGTCTATCTGCTCTTGCCAAAAAATTCTAGTTCTCTAGCTGGTGGGGGTTTAATAGGCGCAACCATAGACAAAAGGTTATATAAATTCAACTAATCATTTACTTGAGTAATTGGTATTTTACAAATCGCTGAAAGCAAGTCACCATAGGAATTAAGCAAATGCAGTTCCGAATCAAATCCTGTGGGAGATAGAAATTATGGTGGCTTTAATCACTCCAAAACCCGCTAAAACCAGCCGTTTAACCACACAAATCCAAGAAATCGCCGAAAATACTTTTACCTTACGCTGTTTGGATTGGGACCGCGATCGTTTTGATATCGAGTTTGGTTTAGAAAACGGTACGACTTATAACTCTTTTGTTATTCAAGGGGAAAAAACCGCCCTAATTGATACATCTCACCGCAAATTTGATCGCCTTTATCTGGATGAATTAACTAAACTAATCAACATCAATCATCTTGATTATTTAATTATCAGTCACACCGAACCCGACCACAGTGGTTTAGTCAAAGAAGTTTTGGAATTAGTCCCAGAAGTTACCGTGGTGGGGGCAAAAGTTGCCATGCAATTCCTCGAAAACATGGTACACAGACCCTTTAAACAGTTAATCGTTAAAAGTGGTGATACTTTAGACTTAGGTAATGGTCATGTTTTAGAATTTGTTTCAGCCCCTAATCTTCATTGGCCTGATACTATCTTCACTTTTGATGCTAAAACTGCCACCCTTTTTACCTGTGATGCCTTCGGAATGCACTTTTGTGATGATCAAACCTATGATCTAGAAAAAGACCTGCTAGAAGCCGATTTTCAAACCTATTATGACTGTCTGATGCGACCGAATGCTCGTTCAGTTTTAGGGGCAATTAAAAGAATCGAGAAATTCGAGATTAATCTCATTGCCACCGGTCACGGTCCCCTATTAAAACACCATATTTCTGATTGGGTGGGACGCTATCAAGCTTGGAGTCAAGAACAAACTTCTGCCGATACTTTAGTGGCTATATTCTTTACCCAAGATTACGGACAAAGCGAACATTTAGCTACTATGATTAGTCAGGGTTTGACTAAAACTGATGTGGTGACAGAATTAGTCGACATGAATAATGCTGATCCCCACGAAGTCAGAGAATTAATCAATCAGTCTAAAGGAGTTGTCATCGGAATGCCTCCCCAATCTTCCCCGATTAACCAGACGATTTTAAGCACGATTCTTGCTTCGGTCAATGGCAAACAAGCGGTAGGATTATTTGAGTCAGGAGGTGGGGAAGATGAACCAATTTTTCCCTTAAGAAATAAATTACAGGAAATGGTCGTGATCGAAGCTTTTCCTCCTCTTTTAGTTAAAGATAATACCAATCAATCCCTCGATTTTATTGCCGATGAAGCAGGAACCGACCTCGGCCAATGGTTAAGCCGAGAAAAAACGATTAAACAAATTAAGTCGATTAACAACGACTTAGAAAAGGCTTTAGGCCGTATTAGTACCGGATTGTATCTAATTACTTCCCAAAAAGCCGATTTATCCAGTGCCATGATTGCCTCTTGGGTGACACAAGCAAGTTTAAATCCTTTAGGTGTGGCGATTGCAGTGGCCAAAGATCGGGCAATGGTATCATTTTTACAGCCTAGCGATACCTTTGTTTTAAATGTTTTGGCTGAGGATAATTACCAGAAATTAATGAAACATTTCCTCAAGCGTTTCTCTCCCGGTGCCAATCGTTTTGAAGGCATTAAAACCTATACTGCCAATAATGGATCACCAATTTTAGCCGATGCCTTAGCTTACATAGAATGTGAAGTCACCAGTCGTTTAGATTGCGGCGATCATTGGGTAGTTTATTGTACCGTTAATAGTGGACGAGTTGCCCGTTTAGATGTCTTAACTGCTGTCCATCATCGCAAAGTTGGCAACCATTATTAACAGTTATCAGTTATCAGTTATCAGTTATCAGTTATCAGATTTAAGTTTTCAGTGGATAGTGTTAAGTAGGAAGTTGCCGCTTTATTTTCACTGATTACTGTTTACTGCTCACTGATAACTGAAACATCCAATTCTATCAATCTTAGGAGGAATAAAATGTACGAACCAATTAAAAAACCTTCCCCAATGATGGTGCGGGTAGTGCAAGTCTTAGAAATGATTCAAGATTTAATTGTCATTTCTCTCTGTATTGGTTTATTTAGCTTCATGGTGTTAGAAGTCAGAGAAATGTTTATGTCGCTGCTGCCACCGATTCAATTTCGGATTATTACCGCCGATATTTTATTCCTCTTAATTCTAGTAGAATTGTTCCGATTGTTAATTATTTATTTGCAAGAAAAACGAGTTTCTATCGGTGTTGCCGTGGAAGTTTCTATCGTTTCGGTTTTGCGAGAATTAATTGTCAGAGGAGTCCTAGAAACTAATTGGACACAAGTATTAGCCGCCTGTGCTTTTCTAATAGTTCTCGGTACATTAATGGTGTTAAGAGTTTGGCTGCCTCCCACCTTTGAAGGTATCGATCCTGAACAAAAAGTTTCTGAACGTTATCGTCAACATTTAGTTAAAGAATTAACTGAAATAAACAGCAAAACTTAATCAGTTATCAGTTATCATTTATCAGTACAGCTAATAAACAACTTAACAATTATGACCACTAATACTTTAATTTCCAATCCTGCTATTAATAATCGCCCCCGCGATGTTCAAACCGCCGAAATTGCCGAGCAAACGTGGGTTTTTCGCTCGCGTACTTGGGAAAGATTAAAATTTGAAATAGAATATGCTCGTCAACGGGGAACCACCGCGAATTCCTATCTTATCCGGGGCGATAAAACCGCCTTAATCGATCCCCCCGGAGAATCCTTCACCGAAATTTATTTGGAAGAAATTCGTCAATATGTCCCCTTACATCGTCTCGATTATCTGATTCTCAGTCACGTTAATCCCAATCGTATCGTCACTTTAAAGGCATTATTAGACCAAACCCATCAAATCAGCATCCTCTGTTCTAAATCTGCCGTCAATACCCTGAAAAATGCTTTTCCCGATGCCCAAATTTTGGGCATACGAACCGATGAAATCCTTGATTTAGGGCAAGGTCATCAACTCAGTTTTATTAATGTCCCTACCCCCCGCTGGCCTGATGGTATCTGCACTTTTGACCAAAAAACCCAAATTTTATACAGCGATAAATTCTTTAGTGTGCATCTGTGCAGTGACGATATTTGGGATAAAAATTGGAAACAATTAGACGCAGATCGTCGTTATTATTTTGATTGTCTCCATGCCGTGCAATCCAAAGCGGTAGAAACAGCCCTCGACAAAATTAAAGAATTTCCCGCCCAATATTATGCACCCGCCCACGGTCCGATAATTCGCTATAGTCTTAGTCGTCTTGCCCACGATTATCGCTATTGGTGTCAAGAACAAAAAACTAGACCCCTACAAGTGGCTTTATTATATGCTTCTGCCTACGGAAATACTGCCACCTTGGCCCGCTCGATCGAACGAGGATTATTAGAAAATGATCTGGCCGTAGAATCAATAAATTGTGAGTTTGCCACCCCTGCCGAAATTAGTCAAGCGATCGAAAATTGTGACGGATTTATTATCGGTTCTCCCACCTTAGCCGGTCACGCTCCTACCCAGATCCAAACTGCTTTAGGAATCGTTCTTTCCACGGCAGCAAAAACTAAATTAGCTGGGGTTTTTGGTTCCTACGGTTGGAGTGGGGAAGCGGTAGATTTAATTGAAACTAAACTCAAAGATGCCAATTATCGCCTTGGTTTTGAATCCTTGCGCGTGCGTTTTAACCCCACAGAAACCAGTTTACAAGCAGGTTATTTAGCCGGAGAAACTTTTGCCCAGACCTTGAAAAAAACCAAAAAATTGCGGGTTCCCCAACAGGGAATGACCGAAACACAAATCGATCGCACTGCCCAGGCCGTTGGTCGGATCGTCGGTTCCCTCTCTGTTCTCACCACTCGTCAGGGCGAGGATCATGCTGGTTTCTTGACCTCTTGGGTATCCCAAGCCAGTTTTAACCCCCCGGGGCTAATTATCGCCGTTGCTGACGAGCAAGCCGCTGATCGCCTAATTAACTCGGGAACCGTCTTTATCTTGAATATTCTCAAGGAAGGGCGCAATTTACGCCGCCATTTTTCCAATCGCATCAAATCTGGCGGCGATGTCTTTACAGGATTAGAAACCCAAGTCGGGGAAAATGGCTGTCTGATTTTAAGCGAAAGTCTCGCCTATCTAGAGTGTACGGTCAAAGAGCGACAACTCTGCGGCGATCGCTGGTTAGTCTATGCTACCGTCGAGCGGGGTCAAGTTTTGGATAGTAACGGTGTCACCGCCATCGGTCATCGTAAATCCGGTAGTCAGTACTAAAACTGGACTAGCGGCGCAAAATTCCTGACTTTTCCCCTATCATCGGCCTAGATTTCTGGAAAGCATAGGTTATGTTAGTATGTGAGGCTGTCCGACCGGGCTATTTTGTCTTTGTTTCCCCATGAAAAAATTGCCGCTAATCCTATCGGTGGGGAGTGTCGCTTTATTGTTGGTGGGATGTCCAGCTTCTAACCAAGCTAATCAATCCCCACCGATTACCCAAGAAACCCCCACCCCCACCCCCTCTCCTAGTCCCCCAGCTGCCCAACCTCCTGCCTTTAGCGGTGCTGTGCAACCGGCTACCAAACCAGCCACCCCAAAAGTACCTGGATTGATTCCCGCCACCGATCCTGACCAAAAACGGGCGGAAATTAATCGCGGTCGCAGCGATCCCTTTGCCCCTTTTACCCTACAACCAAATATTACGATTACAGTGGCGGAAAAACCCCCGGCTGGGACTCCGGCGGCTACCGCACCCGCAGCAATGGGCAATCGTTCCACCCCCGCAGCCGCAGCCACAGGCAATCGTTCCACCCCCGCAGCCGCAGCCGCAGCCACGGGCAATCCTCCCACCCCCGGAGGATCGATAGTAAAAGCTCCACCACCACCACCGCAACCGACGGAAGCGGAAGAAGTGCAAGTATCGGGCATCTTCCAGTTACCTACCACTGCCATGGCGATCGTGAAAGCCCCCGGAGAAGCCACGGAACGCCGAGTTATCCCCGGTTCTACCCTCTCTAATGGTTTAATTTTAGTTAAAGCGATCGATACTAATCCCGATAACCTCTATATTGTCTTAGAACAATACGGTCAAACTATTACCCGTCGCTTAGGGGATGATGTCCCCAGACCAGCCGCAGCACCGCAAGCCTCGATCAGCTATAATATTTCCGAATCAGGAGAATAAAACCCGTGCGATCGATTGCTATTCAACAAAAACAAACCATTATTTATCCCCAAATGCCCTTGGCTATCTATCGAGAGTTAGCCAGCCATTTACAACAGGTTCAGGGTGTGGAAACCCATCTCACTCCCCAGCAGTTCCAACAATTCGATTATCACCAAAGTCAGATCGGTAGTCTAGAAATTAACTATACCGAGACTTTTCAGGAAAGCGATCGCGCTCTGGTGACGGCAATTCTCGATTATTATGCCCAACGTCACGGCTCCTATCAGCTTTCCTAAGCTTTCTCTCTTCACCTTTTCTCCGATTACCGACTTTCTTCTTAAAAACTAAAGGTATTTTATAGGAGTTATCTTAATGCTGGGGATGATGCCAAATCCCGTCACACTTCATCTATTAAGGGTAGGGTTGATTCATGAATCAACCCTACTATGAATCAACCCTACTATGAATCAACCCTACCTTTTATAAAAATTAAAATCTTTCTGATTTTAAGTCACCGACGACCAGAGGTAGTCACTGATAACTGATAACTGATAACTGATAACTGATAACTGAAATGACCCTACCCAATTCCCTAGAAGAAACTATCCTGCAAGCGAAAGCCGCCACCCAACTGGCTCTAGAATCGGGAGCTAGACGCATACAAGTGGAATTAGTCATCCCAGAAATTGCCCTGCAAGCGCAAGCTTTAGCCCTTGATTTTGCCTCTATTTTTGACAGTTATGGTTCTGGTTTAAGGGTAATTTTTCCCGATACTGGGGCTGCCATGTTAGCTCGAAGGGATTGGGGAGAAACAGTTTTTCAACTGGGAGATTTAGGTAGTCGTTTTATTCCTGTCGAAAACAAAATTAAGCCCGAAGATGAAGTTTTTTTAGTTGTTTGCCCCTCCTCGGTTGAGATTAATTCCGTAGAAAAACTCTGTTACCTTGCCGAAGATCGCCCCGTAGTTCTTCTAATTCCTCAATTGGAAGATGTATCGGTAGTGGGTATCGGTTACGCAGCCCGACAATTGCGAGAAAGATTTTTAAGTATCCTAGAAAGTTGTTATTATTTTCGTCCCTTGGAATCAGCGATCGTGTATCGTTCCTATCCTTCCTTGTGGCAAGTTTGGCTAGAAAAAGAAGACGGTTATGAGTTAATTTCTGAACAATCCACTAAACCCATGGGCGAAGCTTTAGAAAATCTGATTCTGAAAGCTTCTAGTAATACTCCTAATGATGGTTCTAATCCTGCTAATAAAGCCAAAAAGTCTGGTTTATTTGCTACTATGGGACGCTTCTTAAAAGCATTACAACAGTGACATACTCCCCCCGTAAAGCTAGGCTGTGACGGGGGATTTTTTCCCCATTGCTGTTAGAAATTCTTGGCTTCTACAGATTGACCTCGATTGCAACTTTTATCCTTCTATTTTAACCGATCATTTGGCAATGCTATAATAAGATTAGTCGGTAGTTTCCCTAGAGGTAAACTTTTATGATTGTCAATAAGCGAGAACTCAAACAAGCCTTAAATCGGGTTTACTTGAAAATCAAGCCTGATGAAACAATTCAGGTTTTTCAAGCTAATTTGACGCGCTTGTTGGAGCAATGTGACAGCAAAAAGTCTGAAGAGTTTAAGGCTCTTCGGTTTGTCTTATGCAACGGACAGGATTATAAGAGATGAAACCCTTATAGATAGAGAAAGATATTTGGCGATTTTTGTCAATTGTTTTTGATCTAGAGCGAACTAATCAATTAAATTTCTTGCCAGATAAGGATTTAGTCGATTTATGCCCCCCTATCGAACCATACCAAGTAACGAAGAGCCAAAAAGCTGAGGGCTGATAGCTAACTACTGACAGCTAGATTGCTGGTCTAAAAAAGTAGCTGCGCCGAGTTTTAATTTTATTGTTTTCAAAAGAGTACACATCAGCAAAACCCTCATTCAGTTGAGAGCCATTTTTATGTATGCCAATAAACTGTCCCCAGCATGAACCATACTTCTCTGCGACAACAATATGTTCAATAAGATGTTTACCAGATACAATGATTCTGTCATACTGATAAAAATGCAGAAGTTTATCAATACCAATCAAATCGTGATAACCTGGACGTTGATAGATAATATTTTTATCAAAATACTTGACTAATAATTTAAAATCAGAAGAATCAATAGCCTCAAATAAATTAACGATTAATTCTTCATTGGCTGTAATATTTTGAGAATTAATAGACTGATACATAGTTAATGTCTCCGTTACGTTCATTTACCAATTGCCTCCCAAAGTTGTTGTTTAATTAGGTCTAATTTGAAGAATTTCCTTCAGACCTTTAAGTAAAACCTGATTATCCGCAGATGTACCAATCGAAGCTTTAAAACAATATTCATCTAAACCAGCTTGCAAACCACAATCCTGAACAAAAATTTGCTTGTCCTGAAGTGCTTGAACCAACTGCTTTGATGGAATTCTCAATGAATGGGTTCCAATAAACAAGAAGTTGGTGGATGATGGATATACCAAACAACCCAATTGCGCTAGATTCTTTGCCATAATTTCTCTTTCTTGACAGATTTTTTCAATATTGGAATTTACATAATCTATATCTTTTAAGGCAACAACAGCAGCCGCAAGAGCGATCGCATTGACTGAAAATGGGTTAGCAACTCGATAAAGATAATCAATGATTGTTTCATTAGCAATACTATAACCTACCCTAAGCCCAGCCAGACCAAAACTTTTTGAGAAACTACGCAAAACGACTAAATTAGGATATTGATCAACTAGGTCTATTACCGTTTCTTGGCAAAATTCATAATAGCATTCATCCACCACTACAATGCAATCCACTTCATTAAGAATTTTGATAATAATCTCTCGTGAGACATAATTAGCGGTAGGATTATTCGGATTAGCAATAAAAATAAGTTTTACTTCAGGGGTGACTTTCTGTAAAAGACGAGGAACTTCTAACCCAAAGTCATCTAATCTATTAACAAAAATTGGATTACCGCCAACAATTTTTGTTGCGTGTTGGTAAACAAAAAATGTTGGAATCGGAATTAAAACATTCTCGCCGAATTTGACAAAAATCTTGAGCAGTAATTCAATGATAGCATCTGAGCCATTTCCTACAAAAATTTGTTCTTTTCTAGTATTCGTATAATTAGCTATTGCAGTCCGTAGAGAATGATGCAAAATTTCCGGATATCTGTTAACTGTCGTTGCGGCCTTGATCATTTCTTGGATGACGAGAGGAGACGGTCCATAGGGCAACTCACTTTTGTCCAAAAAAACGCCTCTGTCGTGATTCAATAAGTCAGCTTTAGGAGCATTTAATGCTCTAATATGTTCGTTGATCAGATGTTTCATTTTTAAAATTACCTAATGGAAGTTTTGGAATTAATCCAGACAAGAACTTGAAGAAATTGGGACAAGTAAGTGGGCTTAATTAGTTCTTAGAAGTAGAACAAGCTTCTAGCCTTTGGACGGGCAGGATGCCTATCCCACATTTTATATTTAATCACCCAGAAACGGGAGAAATTTTCCAAGTCGAATCTGGCAAAAGTTCTAGAACTGTTTGATGATAATCAAATAAACTTTCTCGATGTCCCACACTAATAAACGTTGTTTTTATTTCTTTTAACTGTTGATATAAATTCTTTTCATTGATCAAATCCAAAGCACTAGTTGATTCATCTAAGATAACAAAATGAGGACGGGTCACTAATACTCGGGCAAAAGCCAGACGTTGTTGTTCCCCTAGTGATAATATATTTTCCCAGGGGACTTCTTGATCAAAGCCTCCAACTCTGGTAAGCACATCTTGAAGGTTTACTTGTTGTAGAACTTCACTGAGTTCTTGATCGCTCACTTGACGATCTACATTCGGATAAAGTAATTGTTCGCGTAATGTTCCTAGAATGATATATGGACGCTGGGGTAAAAAGAGGATTTCTTTGCCTGGTGGTCGTATTAAACGTCCAGTGCCTGAATTCCATAAACCGGCGATCGCTCTTAAAAGAGAACTTTTGCCACGTCCACTCGGTCCAACAATTAATAAACCCTGTTCTGATGCTAACTCAATTGTTAAATTTTCAACGATTACTTTTTCATAATTAGGAGTTTGTAAGGTGACATGATCAAAAGCGAGGCGGTTTTCTTCAATGCTTTTAATGGTGCTTACACCCTCAACTTCCTGGGTAATCGTTTCTAAGGTTTCTGAAAAAGTCACTAAACGCTCAATATAACTAGAAAGTCGTCCTGAAGTTGCAAATTCAGTGATCAATGTACCCAAAGCTGTGGCAAAAAGATTGGCGGCTAAACTAGCCTGATTTACCTGTCCAAAATCAATTTCATCTCTAATATATAAAGGGGCGACGAGTAAAAAGGGAAACACGTTAATAATTGACTGATAGCCTCGATCAAAAAAGTTCTTATTTCTTTCCCAATTAATCTTTTGTAAAGCAGTTTGAATTAAAGAACTAAATCGTTTTTTAAGAATATTAAATTCTTGATCTTCTCCCTGAAAAAAAGCAATGGATTCGGCATGATTACGAACATGGGTAACAGCATAATTATAATTGGCTTCAACTTCGAGTTCTTCTTGATTAATGTTATTAAATTCTTGGCTTAAATAAAAGGCAATCAAATTACCGATAGTGGTATAAATAATCAAAACCACTCCAATGGTTTTAGAAATCTGCCAGAGAATCACGAAAAAAACTATCATTTCCAAGATTTTCTCGACACAAGTTGCAAAAAAACTGAGGGTTGTTTTGGCGATGGGTTTAATTTCTTGGGTTAGACGTTGATCAGGATTATCAATGTTTGAGTCAAAGTTAATCTTATAATAGGCACGATTGCTAAAATATTTCTGCAACATATAATCATTCAGCCATTCATACCAGTCAAGGGCTATTTTCTCTCTCACAAACTTAGAAAGTCCCGTTAAGAGAGTGATCAACACAAAGCTAACAACCAAAATAAAAAGATTGTTCGTAAACCCAGATAAATTTTTCTCATCAATTACATTAACCAATTGACGCAAAATAAAACTATTGAAGGCAGTAACAGCCACTAAACAGATGATTAATGATAGCAAAAGTATTAACATTCCCCAGGATTTAATAACCTCAGAAAAAACTCTACCATCTGCTTCCATTGGATACCAATAGGCTTCAAGAACTAACTTCAGTTTATTCCAAAATTCTAGAAAATTAAGCTTTGAATCAGATTTTTTTTGCGCTTGCTTAGGAATATGTTGTGATTGCATAGTTATAAATTAAGTAAATGAATTTTTCCAATAGGGTAGTTGATTAAATTACAGATCAGCAAGCAAAACTTTGCTTTAGGTTTCAGGTTGATTAAAATGCTCTTGTATTGATTTTTTAAGTTGATCAGCCAAAATTTTGACATTGGGTTCATAGAGCATTTGTCCATGATTTCCTGGTACGGAAATCACTTGCACAGGTTTGTTACTATAAGGTTGCCATCCCCAATCGGATTGCTGATAATGGGACATGGCTTGATGTTCTTGCACCACAATTTCTTTGACATCTTGGGCGCGAAATAAAACAATAGGGGCAGAAATTACAAAATTAGGTTGATAAGCCGCATAATTAAGAGTAACTCGTTTCATCACCTCAAGATTGGTTTTCAGCAAAGATAGGGTAGAGTGTTCTGGTAAAACATTGTGATGATATAACGCCTCCGCCGCAAGATACCAACGGTTTTGATCATCGGATTGGGCGGCTAATTGTTCATAGTTAAGACCTAAAGAAATTCCTTTAACAGCCTCAATTCGTTCAATCATATTCCAGATCCAATCTAGGTCGCTTCTTTTGGTAATATAATCAGGATTAGCCACCAGTCCCGCATCAAATATTCCCAGTAAACTGATTATTTCCCCTTGTTGTTCTAGTTGAAAAGCCATTTCTAAGGCAACAGAACAACCCGATGAATATCCTATTAAGATATAAGGCCCTTTCGGTTGTTTTTGTTGTAAGGTTTTGATCAGCGAACTGGCATGATCTTCTACTGAAATGGGGAGAGAATGAGAACCGTCCCTGCCTGGTGTTTCTAGTCCATAAACAGGATGTTCATCGGCAAAATTCATGGCAAAATCTCGAAAATAGAAGGCGTGTCCATTAGACCCAGCAACACAAAATATAGAGATTTTCTGCCCTGAAGGTTGCAATACTAATAAGTCAGAAATAGACGGTTGTACCTCAAATTGAGATAGTTGTTGTGCCAATTGAGCAATGGTGGGATTCTGAAACAAACTGGTTAAAGACAGTTCCTGGTTAAAGTTTTTTTGAATCTCATTTAGGAGCTTAATTGCTAGTATTGAATGGCCGCCTAAATCAAAAAAGTTATCATGAATGCTAATTTTTTCACATTCAACTATTAAAGACCAAATTTCGGTTAATTGTTGTTCAATGTTGTTACGAGGAGCTTCATATAGACTTTGGGATTCATGGTTAGGATGGGGTAAAGCTTGACGATCAATTTTGCCATTGGGGGTTAAGGGAAATTCATCTAACCTTATAATTTGGCTAGGAATCATATAATCAGGTAAATGAGTTTTCAGGTGTTGTTTTAATTGTTGGGAAAGATCATCAATTAGTTCGCCTGTGACATAGGCCACTAATTGCTGATTATTTTCAGTTTTATGTAAATTGACAATTACTTCTTTAATGGCAGGATGCTTTAACAACACTGCTTCAATTTCCCCTAATTCAATGCGAAATCCCCGCAATTTGATTTGATGATCAATGCGTCCTAAAAATTCAATATTGCCATCATTTTGCCATTTAGCTAAGTCTCCCGTTTTGTAAATTCGTTCGATTTTTCCTAATAGGTTAACTTCAATAAATTTCTCCGCCGTTAAGTCAGGACGATCCAGATAACCCCTGGCTAATCCTGCTCCTCCTATATGTAATTCCCCTGGTACTCCGATAGAAACTGGTTGTAAGTGAGAGTCTAAAATATAAACCTGCACATTGGGAATCGGACGACCAATGGTTATTTTCTCCTCAAAAGATGTATATTTTGCGATCGTTGCACAAACACTTCCCTCTGTTGGGCCATAACCATTAAAGAAATTTCGTCCTTGTGACCATTTTTTCACCAATTCAGGGGAACAAGCTTCCCCCGCAACAATGATAGTTTGCAAAGAGGGTAGATTTTCCCAGGGTAGCACTGCTAAGGCTGACGGCGGTAAAGTAATATGGGTGATAGCATCATCCCGTAATCGCTCAACTAAGGGTAAACCAGGCATTAAATTGTCTTTATTTCCCAAATAAAGCGTTGCTCCCCCTCCCCAAGCCATCAAAACTTCCCAGATAAAAGCATCAAAACTAAAGGAAGCAAACTGAAGCACTCGACTTGAGGGATGCACATCAAAAGTTTCAATTTCAACCAGAGCTAAGTTACACAACCCTTTATGTTCAACCATCACCCCTTTGGGTTGTCCTGTTGAACCCGAAGTATAAATCACATAAGCCAGGTCATTAGGCTTACTTTGAAGTGCTAAATTATGGCAGGGAAATGACTCAAAATTAAGCCGATCTAAATTAATTAACTGACCAGAAAACTCCGAGAAAAACCCAGATAATTTATCATTGATAAAACTTTGCGTTAATAAGAGCGAAATTTTACTATTTTCTAATATATATTTAATTCGCTCTTCTGGATAATTGGAGTCAATCGGAACATAAGCTGCACCTGCTTTAAGAACTGCCAATAAGGCGGTCGCCATGTCTAAAGAACGTTCAATACAAATTCCAATCAAGGTATCAGGTTTAATTTGATAATTTTGATGCAAGAAATGAGCTAACTGGTTAGCTTTTTGACTTAGTTCTTGATAAGTTAAACTTTGTTCTTCAAAGACTAATGCTATATTGTCAGGGGTTTTATTTACTTGTTCTTCAAATAAATCAACTAAGGTTTTATCTTGAGGATAATTTGTATTGGTTTGATTCCAAAGTTCTAATTGTTTTTGGTCAGCTTTGGTTAGCCAAGATAGGGTCGAAATTGTTTGCTGTGGGTTAGTAACAATTTGTTGTAATAAAACTTCCCAATGTTCTGCCATTCGCTGAATGGTTATTGTTTCAAATAAATCAGTTGCGTATTCCCAGTTACAATTTAATTGACCATCAGATTCTAAAGCTAAAAGGGATAAATCAAACTTAGCAAAGGGATAACTTGAGTCTATCCATTCAATCTTTAATCCTGGCAAATTGAGAGCTTCACTGTCATTATTTTCCACAGCAAACATTACTTGAAAAATAGGATTATAGCTAAGGCTACGAACAGGCTTTAATTGTTCGACAAGAAACTCAAAAGGAATATCCTGATGCTGATAAGCGTCTAAACAAGTTTGACGAGTTTGGTGTAAAAATTGTTGAAAACTTTGTTCCGACTTTATTTGATTTCGCAGCACTAAGGTATTGGCAAAAAAGCCGATTAATCCTTCAGTTTGAGGATGGGGACGATTGGCAATAGGGGAACCAATACATAAATCATCTTGGCGGCTATAACGAGAGAGTAAAAGATTAAAAACCGCCAATAAAAGCATATATAAACTCACCCCCTCTTGTTGGCTGAGGGTTTTTAATTGCTCAGTTAATTCAGGGGTTAAGGTATGGCTATAATGAGATCCTTTATAACTTTGTATTGGGGGACGGGGATAATCTGTGGGTAATTCTAATCGTGGTGGTGCGTCTTTTAGTTGTTTTTTCCAATAGTTAATCTGGGTTTCTAATACCTCTCCCTGTAACCAATTTCGCTGCCAAGTTGCAAAGTCGCTATATTGAATTGGTAAGGGTTCAAGGGTTGGTTTTTGTCCTTGGGAAAAGGTAAGATAAGCATGGCATAATTCACGAATAAAGATACCTATTGACCAGCCATCACTGCTGATATGGTGCATATTTAGCAGCAAAATAAATTGGTCGTCTTTTAATTGTAGTAATTTAGCTTTAAATAAAGGGCCAGTTTTGAGATTAAACGGTTCTTGAACATGATTATTGATTAAGGTTTGAACCATTATAGACTGAGTTGGTTGATCAAGATTGCTTAAATCTTGTACGCTCAAAATGTTAAAATTTTCTATATTTTTAATCCGAATTTTGGGTTGCCCTTCCACAGTGGGAAAATACATTCGCAAACTTTCATGGCGATCGATGACATAGGCTAAACTCTCAAAGAGAGCATCAACATTAAGTTTTCCCTCCAATTGTAAACTCATGGGCATATTATATGTGGCATTAGAGTTTTCAATTTGCCCTAAAAACCAAAGTCTTTGTTGAGCGAACGAAAGCTGTTTTAAGGCATTTGTAGGTAATTTAGGAATATCTTTTTGAGATGTAACAGCTTGGTCTTTAGCTGTATTTAAAAAAGCTAAAATTTCTGTTTTATTAATTTTTATTTGTTGGATTAATTCAGCTGGAATGTCATTTTTTGTTTTCCGAAGGCGTAAATTGTCGCCATCAGCGGAAATGCGACATCCGAGTTCCCGCAACCGGCCCATTAACTTAATAATTTGTTGATCATTACTCATAATTCAATTTCCTCTTCATCTAAAGGTTGAGAATCCTCTGAAGCATTAACCCATAAACAGGTATCAAGATAGTTCGCTAATTCCTTGAGAATGGGATATTCAAATACTTTACTTAGGGGTAATTCTATTTTTAATTGGTCACGAATACGGGCAATTAACTGGGTCGCTAAAAGTGAATGTCCTCCCAAATTAAAGAAATTATCTTGTCGAGAAATTACCTCATACTTAAGTAGTTTAGCCCATAAACCTGCCAGTAATTCTTCTGTAGGGTTTTCAGGTAATTCAATGTCAGTTAATAAGATAGGTGTATTCTGATCAGGAAGGGCTTTACGATCTATTTTTCCATTGGGCGTTAAGGGTAATTTCTCCAGTTGAACAAAATGACTGGGAATCATATAATCGGGGAGGGTTTGCCCTAAATACTCTCGGAACTGGGCAATTAAAGCGGGATCAACATGATTAGTTTCTAGGGTTAAAGGTTGGTTAGCATAATTTTCCCAGCTTAGGGAATCTAAGCTATTTTTAGAAGCAAAACGAGGCTGACTAAAAGGATAGTTTGTATTGCGTTGAAAAATGACTTGAAAAGTGGAAAATTCGCGATCACCATATTGAACAAATGGAGTATAGGGTAAGTCCTCCGTCAAGGTTCGTAATGCTTCAGGGTTGATACCAATTTCCATCTGGCTTAAAATGGCTTTCAATTGTTTAACGGTTCCCTCAAACTCAGGAATTTTTTCCAATAATACCATTTCTGAAATCAGACGAATATTGGGAATATTTTCAATCCCTAACAAATCAGGTTTTTGAGTGTCTAAAATACGTTGAATCTTTTCTAGACTGAGTTGTTCTACTTCCCAGTTTAACCATTGCCATTTTGTAACTAATGGTTGAGGTTGATCTAAATATAGAACAACATCGTAACGAAAACGATTCATTTCTGTCTGATTATAACCCCGTTTTAATTCAATTTGGACTTGACTAATACGAGGATATTTTTGTTTTAGGAAAATAAAGAAATCTGGATCAATCAGTAATTCTTCTTCTGTCCTCAGACCGTTTCTAATTCGTTGACGTAATTCTTTAATGGATAGGTCATCATCCGCACGATAAAATTCAACGGCTGTATGGAAAGCCTCTAG
This sequence comes from Microcystis sp. 49638_E5, assembly GCF_021300285.1. Lineage (NCBI taxonomy): Bacteria > Bacillati > Cyanobacteriota > Cyanophyceae > Chroococcales > Microcystaceae > Microcystis > Microcystis sp. 49638_E5. The sequence goes on from NZ_JAJTDH010000023.1 coordinate 58,453, forward strand.
AAGTTTAAGGTTTCTCATATCCCCAATTAAGATTTTACCCCCTGTCTCTATAGAGTTGATTACCCCATCTAAAACACCCAATAGGTAATCAACTGAGGGGAAATATTGAATCACAGAATTGAGAATAACTAAATCATAACTTTGGGGAGTAATTCCCTCAAATTGGTTCGCTGAACTTTGCTTTAATGTAACCTTTTTCTCAAGATTTTGTAATGTTAAGTTTTCCTGAACATACTGTAAAGCTTTGGTTGAAAAATCCGTCCCGAAAAAGGTTTGACAATGGGGCGCAATTTTAAATAATAACATCCCTGTTCCACAACCAATTTCCCAAACTCGTTTAGGTGCTAATTCTAGAATTTGTTCAACAGTTTTGTCTCGCCATTCTTCCATCAAATTTTGAGGAATCGGTTCTCCTGTATAGCTATCATTCCAACCTGCTAAATTAAGGGTAAAATCTTTTTCAGGAGTCTGGGGTTGAAAGTAAGCTCTATTGAAAACTTCTTGCCACATTTCCACCTGTTCTCCTTGTAAATATTCAGTTTCTGAGTCTTTTTTAGAGAGAACAATATAAGCCACCAAATTGGCATCAAAATCTGTATTTTTTCGTGCAATAACAACAGATTCCTTGATGTCGGGATGTTTGACTAAAGATGCTTCAATTTCTCCTAATTCAATGCGAAATCCTCTAATTTTAACTTGATGATCAATGCGACCTAAGTATTGTAAATTACCATCTAATAGCCAACGAGCAAGATCACCTGTTTTGTAAATTCGCTCAGTTTGGTTAAATAGATTAAGATTAATGAATTTTTCCGCGCTAAGATCGGGACGATTCCAATAACCTTGAGCTAAACCTGAACCTGCAATGCAAAGTTCTCCAGGAATACCAGGGGCCACAGGTTGATTATAACTGTCTAGAATATAGAGGCGAGTATTCGCGATCGCTTTACCGATAGTTGGTTCTTGTTGAGCATTTCTGAACACTTTTGTAAAGGTAGAATAAGTTGTATCTTCCGAGGGGCCATAAAGATTATAAATCAATTTGGCGGATGTCTGTTTATATAAAGCTTGTACTAAATTATTTTTTAATGGTTCACCTGCTAAATTTATCACTTGGACTGTTGCTGGAATAGCATTCATATTAAGCAATTCAGCCGCAGCACTTGGTACTGTATTAATTAAGGTAATAGGCACAATACTGTTACGAATTTGCTCAGTATCCAGAGCATTTTTAACTATGATAATACTACCCCCTTGAGTTAGGGGAACAAACATTTCAAAGATGGAAAGATCGAAACAAATTGAGGTTGATGCTAAGACCCCTGAGAGTTGTTCTGCACTGAAGACGGAATGCGCCCATTCAAGCAGCACTGCGGTACTAGAATGGGCAATAGCAACCCCTTTGGGTTTCCCTGTAGAACCAGAGGTATAAATAATATAAGCTAAATCATCAGGATTACTTTGACGAGGAGGATTATTAATTGATTGATTTTGCCATTTTTTCTGATCTAATGAAATGATAAAACAAGAATTATCTTGTTGTTTAAGCGATAACTTTTCTTGAAATAAATCAGTTGTTATTAATATAGGTACTTGACTATCTTCAAGTATAAAGTGAATGCGATCACGGGGATAATTAGGGTCAATGGGAACGTAGGCACTACCTGTTTTCAGAATAGCTAATAAACTGATGATCATTTTAGGCGATCGCTCAACACAAATTCCTATTAACGAATTATCTGGTAATTGATGTTGTTTTTTGTAATCTAATAAATAATTAGCTAGTTGATTAGCTTTTTCGTTCAGTTGCTGATAACTTAAGCTTTGTTCTTTAAATACAACAGCAATATTGTCAGGGGTTTTTGTTACTTGATATTCAAACAAAGTGACCAAAGTTTGATCTTTTGGATAATCAATATCGGTTTGATTCCAGATTTTAAATTGTTCAATTTCTGTCGTTGTAATAAACGGTAATTTATAAATAGATTGTTGAGGAGAATCAACAATTGCTTCTAGCAAAATTTCCCAATGTTGTGCCATCCTTTGAATGGTTTCCCCTGCAAATAAATCTGTGGCGTATTCCCAAACACAATGAAGCTTATTATCATACTCGGATAAATCTAATTTCAAATCAAACTTAGCAAAGGGATAATTCTGTTCAAACCATTTAATCTCAAGTTCTGGCAAACTAATTTTAGTACCTACCTCTGAGGTATTTTGCAAGACTAACATAACCTGAAATAAGGGGTTATAACTGAGACTTCTTTCTGGTTGTAATTGTTCGACTAAATACTCAAATGGGATATCCTGATGAGCATAAGCATCTAAACAAATTTGTCGAGTTTGTTGCAATAAATCTATAAAACTGTTATCAAAATTAATCTTATTTCTTAATACCAAAGTATTGACAAAAAAGCCCATCAAATCTTCAGTCTGACGATGGGTGCGGTTAGCAATAGGAGAACCAATACACAAATCACTTTGACCACTGTATCGAGACAGTAAAACACTAAAAGCAGCTAAGGCAGTCATAAAAAGGCTAACGCCCTGTTTTTGGCTTAAATTTTTAAGTTTATAAGTTAATTCTGCCGTCAACTCATATTCATAGAGAACCCCTTTATAACTCTGCTGTGGAGGACGAGAATAGTCTGTGGGGATTTCTAGTAAAGCAGGTGCATGGTTGAGTTGATTTTTCCAATAGTTTAATTGGGTTTCTAAAATATCTCCTTGTAGCCAATTTTGTTGCCAAGCTGCATAATCAGTATAGTCAATCGGTAAAGGTTCCCATTGAGGAGTTTGACCTTTAACTAAGGCACGATAAACTTGTTGCCATTCTCGCTTAAATACTCCCATTGACCAACCATCACTGATGATGTGGTGCATATTAATTAAGAGGACAAAATCCCTTTCCCCTAATTGTAATAATTTGGCTTTAAATAGAGGGCCAGTATTTAAGTTAAAAGGTTCTTGTGCGTGGTTATTGACTAATTTTTGTAGGATTTCTTTTTGCGTTTGAGAATCAATATTTTGTAAATTTTCAATGGTTAAGACTTCTATTTTTTCGGGATTTTGAATGATGACTTGAGGTTTTCCATCAACGGCGGGAAAATAAGTGCGTAAAATTGAATGGCGTTCAATTAAATAGAAAAAGCTTAATTTTAAGACTTCTAGATTGAGATTTCCTTGAAGTTGTAATGCCATAGGCATATTATAAATTGCCGATATTCCCAATCCTTCAAGTTGGGCTAAAAACCAAAGTCTTGATTGAGCAAAAGAGAGAGTTTTTGGGGCATTTTGGGCTTGGGGAATAATGGGGGGTAAACTAACTGCTGATGATACTTGACTAATTTCTGTAGCTAATTCTGATAATTGGGGATGTTCAAATACTTTACGAACGGCTAATTCTACCCCAAAACTATTACGAATACGGGTGACTAATTGGGTAGCTAATAGGGAATGTCCCCCCAATTCAAAGAAGTTATCTCGACGACCTACAGACTTAATTTTCAAGAGGTCTTGCCATAAACTGGCTAATAATTCTTCTGTGGGAGTAACAGGCATTTTGCCATCGGTGAATGTGTTTAAATCAGGGATCGGTAGGGCTTTTTTATCTAATTTTCCATTAGGGGTTAGGGGAAGAGTTTCCAAGATCATAATCTGACTGGGAATCATGTAATTGGGCAAACGGCTTTTCAGTAAGCTTTTCAATTCATCCCTAATATCACGGTGTTTTTCTTGCGGGATAATATAAGCTACTAATTGCTGATTATTTTCAGTTTCATATAGGTTAACAACAGCTTGTTTAACGATGGGATGCCCTAATAAAACCGCCTCAATTTCTCCCAATTCAATGCGAAAACCCCGCAGTTTTACTTGCTGATCAATACGTCCTAAAAATTTCAGATTTCCATTATCTCCCCATTTTGCTAAATCTCCTGTTTTATAAATTCGTTCAGTTTTCCCCAATAAGTTAACTTCAATAAACTTCTCAGCCGTTAAGTCTAGACGATTGAAATATCCCCTCGCTAAACAGACTCCTGCAATACATAATTCTCCAGGTATGCCTGGTGGTAAGATTTGCTGATTCCCATCTAAAATATAGGCACGGATATTATCTAACGGTTTACCAATATTGGGTTCTTGACCATTTGCCTGACAAAGAGAAAGTGTCGCTGTCACCGTCGTTTCTGTAGGGCCATAGCAGTTAAAAAACTGTCTTTGGTTTGCCCATTTCTCTACCACTTCAGCCGAACAGGCTTCCCCCCCAACAGCTATATTTTCTAAATGGGACAATTTGGCTTGAGGTAAAACAGATAGGGCTGAAGGCGATAAAAAGCTATGGGTTATTTTGTTAGTTTCTAGAAATTCTACTAGGGTTTGAGTCGGTAGTAATGTTTCTTTTTGGGCTAAGTATAAACAAGCACCATGACTAAGATTAGCCGCAATTTCTCCAATGGATAAATCAAAACTAAAAGACCCAAATTGAAGTAAACGACTTTGCGGTTTAATGTCTAATAATTTGCCCCAATTTAAGCAAAGATTAACAATTGATTGATGTTCAATCATTACTCCTTTAGGTTGTCCTGTTGAACCGGAAGTATAAATCACATAAGCTAGGTCATTAGGCTTACTTTGAACTTTTAAATTATGGCTTGAAAATAAGTCATAATCAAACCGGTCTAAATCAATAAACTGGCTTAAAGATTTTAGGTGAGATAGGGATAATTTATCTTGAACAAAACTCTGGGTTAATAGGAGTGAAATTTTACTATTTTCTAAAATAAATTTAATTCTATCTTCTGGATAATCGTAGTCAATCGGAACATAAGCAGCACCCGCTTTTAAAACCCCTAATAAACCGATAACCATTTCTAATGAACGTTCGGTACAAATCCCAATTAAGTTATCTGGTTTAATCTGATAGTTTTCTCGTAAATAATGAGCTAACTGGTTAGCTTTTTGATTGAGTTCTTGGTAGGTTAAGCTTGTCTGTTCAAAGACTAATGCTATATTATTAGGGGTTTGATTAACCTGTTTTTCAAATAAATCAACTAAAGTTTTATCTTGGCAATAGTTACTATCCGTTTGATTCCAAATTTCCAGTTGTTTTTGGTTAGATTCCGTCAGCAAAGGTAAAGTATTAATTGACTGTTGAGGATGATCAACAATTCCCTGTAATAAGACCTCTAAATGTTTTGCTATTCCTTGAATGGTCTTGGCTTCAAATAAATCTGTCCGATATTCTAATTCTGCGATTAACCCCTGGGGAGTTTCCCGACAAATCAACCCTAAATCAAATAACGTTGTTTTGTTTTCCCAATCAAAATTACTGATAGTTAACTCTGACAATTCTAAGGTCTCTTGAGATTCATTTTGTAAGGTAAAAAATACTTGAAATAGAGGATGATTGCTCGGCGATCGCTCGATTTGTAATTCGTCAATTAATTTCTCAAAGGGTAAGTCTTGATGATCATAAGATGCCAGGGTTTTATCCTTAACTTGTTGCAACAATTCCAAAAAAGTAAGATGACTTTGTAAATTAGTTCGTAAGGCTAAAGTGTTCACAAAAAAGCCCATTAATGGCTCTAACTCTTGGCGGTTTCGATTAGCGATCGCCGTTCCAATGACGATATCTTCCTGTCCACTATAGCGATAAAGTAGCACCGTAAAGGCAGTAAGAAGGGTCATAAACAGAGTTGTCCCTGATGTTTGACTTAACTCCTTCAATTGCTGTGTTAAGGTCAGGCTGAGGTGTATAGATTGACTAGAACCTTCATAGGTTTGTACAGAGGGACGAGGTTTATCAACGGGGAATTCTAAGAGAGGGGGAGCATTTTTTAACTGTTGCCGCCAATAATCGAGTTGGGTTTCTAGTATTTCTCCCTGTAACCATTGTCGCTGCCAATGGGCAAAATCAGCGTATTGAAGAGCTAATTTTGGCAAAGAAGCAGGTTGATTCAGACGAAAAGATCTATAAAGAGTAGATAATTCTTGATGAAATAGAGCGACTGACCAACCATCAAAAATGATGTGATGAATAACCAACAATAAAATATGAAATTGAGGATTGATTTCGAGTAATTTTACGCGTAATAAAGGACTCGTTGATAATTCAAAAGGGGTTTGCAGTTCTTCGGATGCTAATTGTCGCGCCTTCTCTAATTTAATATTTTCTGTCTCTCCTTCTAAATTAATCACTGGTATAGTTAACTGATAAGGAGGATTAATAACCTGTACAGGAGACTCGTTAACCACAGAAAAAGTCGTCCGTAATATTTCATGACGGTTAATAATTTCCGAGATCGCTTGCTCTAGTGCTTTTAAATTAAGACTTCCCTTAATTTCCCAAAAAATAGGCACATGATAAGGAGAATTTTCTTGATCAAATTGAGCTAAAAACCAGAGTCTCGTTTGAGCAAAAGACAGAGGAATATCTTCTTCCCTTGATACAGGAATCAATGATGATTTTTGCTTCTGTTGATTATTATCCGTTTTTGACTGCTGCTGCTTCAGCTTTTGCAGCACTAATTCTCGTTTTTCAGGAGAAAGATTTTCTAAACGTTTTAGCAGATCACTCATAGGATTTGTAGGTTCTCTGGAAATTGGGTTTATAAATTTATCTTATCTAGTCCAAGGGCGATCACAATCCGCCCCTACACAAGGTTTTTGGGGAATCATAGGGGTGCAAGCTGCGCCCAAAAGCAGCAAATTTGACAATTGACACAATTTATCCAAGAGAGCCAATTTTTAGTGGCCACATTTTGCATTCCTCGTTTTACCTACTCCTAAAATTATAGCAGTAGTTGACTTGAAAATCACAAAATTAATTGTTGTGCCGCTTCATCTTCAGATAATTCGTCAATCTCCCCCAAGATTTGCACCAACTCATCACTCTTTACTTGTTCAATCTGTTGGTTAACAACTTTATTTGCTAGTTGGCTAATGGTAGGATTTTCAAACAAGCAGCGGAAAGGAAACTCAATTTCAAAGGTTTCTTTTAATCTAGAAATCAGTTGGGTTGCCAGTAAGGAATGACCTCCTAATTCAAAAAAATTATCATATATCCCTACCTTTGTCAACTGTAGAACTTCAGTCCAAATTGTTACTAATTCCCGTTCTGTAGAAGTTCGAGGAGCAACAAATTCAACTCCGAAATTCTGCTGGGAAATATCGGCAGCAGGTAAACCAAGACGATTGATTTTACCATTAGCAGTGAGAGGAAATTTGTCTAAAAAGACAAAAGCATTCGGAATCATATAATTAGGCAATTTTTGACTCAGATAACTTCTGACATCACGGGCTACTAATTGATAATTCTGGGGAACCAGATAAGCAACTAAAGATTTATTCCCAGGAACATCTTCTCGTATTGTAACAATAGCTTCCCTTATTTCAGAATAATTAGTTAAAACCGTCTCAATTTCCCCTAATTCAACGCGGAAACCGCGTATTTTTACCTGATTATCAATGCGCCCCAAAAACTCCAGATTTCCATCGTTCAGACGACGCACTAAATCCCCTGTTTTATAAAGACTATCCTCAGCTAAAAAAGGATTATCAATAAACTTTTCATGGGTTAAAATTGGCTGATTCAAATAACCTCTGGCAACACTTTTTCCGCCTATGTAAACTTCGCCAGGAACCCCGATAGGAACCCGTTGTAAATTATGATCAAGTAAGTAAACTCTTCTATCCCCAATAGGTTTACCAATGGGAATTGAGTTGACATTTTGATCGAGTTGTTTGGGAATCACATAACAAGAGGTAAATACGGTACATTCTGAAGGTCCATAACCATTAATAATTTGTGTTTGTGGTAATAAATCTAAAGCACGACGAACATGAGAAACAGACAAAGTTTCTCCTCCTATGATCAGTTGTTTAACTTCTAATAAAGCTTCTGGAATTGTATCAATAATTAGGTTAAATAAAGCACAAGTCAGCCAGAGAATATTCACCCCTTCTTCTTTGATAATTTTACTCAAGTTTTCAGGAGTGGGAACATTGTCTGGGAAAAGCACACAACGCCCCCCATAAAGCAATGGTGGCCACAATTCTAAAGTTAAAGCATCCCAAGAAATTGAAGAATGTTGTAGCCAAATATTGTCAGCATCAAGCTTAATATAATCAACCCCAAACATAAAACCGATGAAGCTACGATGAGGGACTTCGGTTCCCTTTGGGGTTCCCGTTGAACCTGACGTATAAATAATATAAGCTAAGTTATCAGGAGTAACTTGAGTTGTAACTTGAGTTAATAAATTGTCAGAGGAATATTGACTAATATTTTCCCATTCTGACTCAATATTAATGACCTGTTGAATATCATTAACTGGTAGTTGATTAGATAAATGAGTTTGAGTTAAGAGTATGGGGCATTTTACATCTTCGAGCATGAAAGTTAATCTTTCTACTGGATAAGCAAAATCCAAAGGAACATAAGCCCCTCCTGCTTTAAGAATCCCTAAAATTGCGATTACCATCAAAGGCGATCTTTCAATACAAACCCCTACTTTATCCTCTAATTTTATGCCTAAAAATTTTAAATAATGGGCTAATTGATTAGCTCTTTGGTTTAACTCTTGATAGGTTAATTGTTCATTCTTATAAATGATTGCGATCGCATCAGGAGTCTTTTCTACCTGTTTCTCAAATAACCGATGAATACATTGATAGTCAATATCTTTGTTTAGAGAATCATTTTGATTTTCTGCCAATATTAATTGTTCTTCCTCCTAGGAATAATCACAACTGTCAAAGGATAGTTTGTTCTTTCTAAACACCGAATATCAGTAATTTCTAAGGTTTTTTCCGAAGCATTTTTCGAGGAATCTACTGGATAATTTTCAAATACCAAAATACTTTCAAATAAAGATATTTTAGGCGGAATATCACTATTTTTCTGAATATCAGCTAAGGAATAATAAATATAGGGTTCTTGTTCAAATTGCTGACTTTGTAATGCTTTTAACCAAGGAATCAATTGCTCTTTGCCAGAAATTTGTAATCGCACTGGTAAAGTATTGATAAATAGCCCCACCATTGCATCAATATTTGGCAACTCACTCGTGCGCCCAGATACCGTTGCGCCAAAAACAATATCCGTTTCTCCACTATAACGAGAAAGCAGTAAACCCCAAGCTCCTTGTACTAAATTATTAAGGGTTAAATGATGTTTTTGTGCCAATGATTGTAATTGATTCGTAATCTCAAAAGATAACTTAAAAGAAATTTCTTGATAACTTTCTTGTTGGGGTTGATTCTCAATCAATTTATCAACAACCAGAGGTATAGGTGCTTCAAACCCTTTAAGTCTTTGTTGCCAAAATTTCTTAGCTTGAGAACTATCTTGTTGCTGTAACCAACTAATATATTCTCGATAGGGATGACAGAATTTTAATTGTAAAGATTCACCTCGATTATAACTTTCATATAAGTCAAAAACCTCTTGAAGAATGATCTGCATTGACCAACCATCAAATAGAATATGATGATGACTCCAAATAAATTGATAACTGTCGGTTTCTAACTGTATTAAAGTAAACCGCATTAAAGGTGCCTGAGCAAGTTCAATTCCTGAAGCGCGATCACTTTTCAAAAACGACTCTAATGCTTCTTTTTGTTGTAAATTATCCCAATGTTTCCAGTCATAAACCATCCAAGGTAATTCTACTTTCTGACTGACCATTTGCAGAGGCTTTTCAATTTCTTCCCAATGAAAAGAAGTTCTTAATACAGGATGTTTAGCAACAATTTCTTGCCAAGCCTCTTGAAAAAATGAAAGATTCAATCGTCCTTTTAAGGTACAAACTAGCTGCTCAAAATACACCTCAGACTCTGGGGAATAAAGGGTATGAAAGAGCATACCTTGTTGCATCGGAGAAAGGGAATAAATATCTTCAATGTTATTCATTAAACCTACCTCGTTTTACCTTTCTTTTGATTGATTTTTGACAGGAACTTATCTAGCTGTTCTTGGCTAACTTGAGCAGCAGAAAAGTCTGATGGTGTATAACCTTTATCCTTGCATGACTGACAGTGAAGAATTAGGCTTTTTAAGACGCTCATAAATCCATTTGCCAATTTTTCAATGGTCTCTCGTTGATGAACTTTCTCACTATAAACAAATTGCATTTCTAATTTTTGAGAACGAATTAATCCACTAATTTCTAGCAAATGACTGCGGTTTCCCACAAGACTTCGTTCCGTTTTCCATTCTTTGACTTCTCCTAAAACCCCTGATGCGGATAGTACCTGATCAAATTGACCTAAATAATTGAAACTAACTTGTGCTTTCATCAAGTCCTCAAATTCTTTTTTAACCTCTTCATCTTTAGACAAATACTTTGAAACACCATAACCAATACCACGATTGGGTAAACGACGCAGTTGCTCTTTAACTGATTTTAAGGTTTCTGGAAGTTGTCCCGTTTTACTCCCTTCTAGTCGCACTGGAAATAAGGTGGTAAACCAACCAACAGTACGAGATAAGTCTATTACTTCAAATAAATCTTCCCGCCCATGGCCTTCTAAGTCAACCATTAAAGATTTTTCTCCTGTCCATTGGCTAAAACTTTCCAGTAAAGCAGTTAACAAGACATCGTTAATTTGGGTATTATAAACACCAGGAACATCTTGCAATAATCCACGGGTTTCTTCTTCATTCAAAGATAGGTTAATGACTTTAGCAAAGCTTAACTGATTGCTCTCTTTTGTCCAAGGATAATCAATAGGTAAGGAAACAATTTCTTCGGTTAATTGGGATAGCCAATAATCTTTTTCTTGTTTCAATTTTTCAGATTGACTATAGGTGACTAATTGGTTAGACCAATCTTGAAATGAAGTGGTTTTTAACGGTAATTTAATTTCTTGACCTTGACTAATTTGTTGATAGGCTGTAGCTAAATCTTCAAGTAAAATGCGCCAAGAAATTCCGTCTATCGCTAAGTGATGAATGACGATAAGTAATTGACTGGGTTGTTCATTTCCTAAGTTAAATAAAACAACTTTGACAATATCTCCTGTGGCTAGGTTTAGACTCCTTTGAGTTTCTTCATCTTTGGCTATAATGGCTGTTTTTTGCTGATCGGGAGACAGTTGTGATAAATCAATTACCTCTAAAGGTATTGCTTCTTTTGTGCTATCACTAATTTGAGTTAGATTTTCATCTTCTTGAAGATAATGCAACCGCAAAGCATCATGATGATTCAGTAATGCTTGTATAACTTGCTTTAACGGTTCTGGATTTACTGTTGCTGGAACTTCAATTAATGCTGATTGATTAAAGTAATTAACATCAGGTAAATCCTGCTCAAATAACCAATGTTGAATGGGCGTTAAAGGGATAATTCCTGTCACCAATTCTTGATTAGCTTTTATTTGCTGATCTGTTCCGACAACGGTAGCTAATTCGGCAATGGTTTGATACTGAAAAAGTTGCTTAGGACTTAATTGTAATCCCATTTGATTCGCTTTGGAAATCATCTGGATACTAATAATTGAATCCCCTCCTAGTTCAAAGAAGTTATCATGAATACTAACTTTTTCCAGTCTTAAGACCTCAGCCCAAATTGCTGTCAAACGTTCTTCTATCGGGGTTTTAGGGGCAGCAAACCCACTTTCTAAGGAAGTCGTTTCTGGAATCGGTAAAGCACGATGGTCAACTTTGCCATTATGAGTAACAGGAATTTCCTCTAGGAAAACAAAAGCAGAGGGAACCATATAAGGCGGTAATTTCTGCTTAAGATAGTGGCGGATTTCTTCGACTTTGTTTTCATGTTTATTACCTACAACATAAGCAACTAATCGCTTAATCCCTGGGCTATCCTCCCTGGCAATTACGACTGATTGTTTGATGGATGAATATTGATTTAAAACCGTTTCAATTTCAGTCAATTCAATGCGAAAACCCCGAATCTTAACTTGAGAGTCAATGCGCCCTAAAAATTCCAAATTACCGTTGAACTTATAGCGAACTAAATCCCCTGTCTTATAGAGTTTTTCCCCCGTTTTAAAAGGGTTATCTATAAATTTTTCAACCGTTAATTCTGGTTGGTTTAAATAACCCCTTGCTATCCCTAAACCCCCGATATGAAGTTCTCCAGGTACGCCAATAGGCATCGATTGTAGGTATTGATCTAAGATGTAAACTTGGACGTTATCAATGGGTTTTCCGATGGGAATTTCTGGTTGACTAATAGGGCTTTCTTCTAGATAGTGTAGGGTAGAGACAACGGTGGATTCTGTGGGGCCATAACTATTAACCAGTTGGGGATATTGTCCCACATATTCCTGCCACATTTTTACCCTTTCTGGTAACACTCGCTCACCTCCTAAAATTACCAGTCTCAAAGATGGCGGTAATCGGAGATTTTCTTGAATAATTTCACTGACTAATAAATGCCAGTAAGCGGTGGGTAAATCCCAAATTGTTACTGCTTTTTTCTGAGATTCTTGTATAAATGCTGAGACAGATTTCATCATTTCTTCTGTTCTCAAAACTAAGGTTCCCCCACAACTTAAACAGGGATAAATTTCTTCTGCTGCCGCATCAAAATTAATAGAAGCGAATTGTAAGACGGTATCTTGTGCGGTTATTTCATATTTTTTTATCGCACTTTGGGTAAAGTTAATCAAAGATTGATGTTCAATTAATACCCCTTTTGGTTGTCCCGTAGATCCTGATGTATAGATAACATAAGCAAGGTTTTTTTCATTTAATAAAAGTTCAGGATTCTGGCTACTTTCTTGAGCAATAGTGTCTTTTTGACTATCTAAACAAACCCATTGAAGTGCCTGTTGAGTTTTTAGATTTGCCCATTTTTCTAAAGTAACCACAATAGAAACTTGAGCGTCATTAACCATATAAGCCAGTCTATCTTCTGGATAGGTGGGATCTAGGGGTAAATAGGCTCCTCCTGCTTTGAGTATTCCTAATAGTCCAATGAACATTTCTAAGGAACGTTCCAGAAAAATGCCGACTAAGTCGTCAGGTTTAACTCCTAATGTTTTGAGATAATGAGCAAGTTGGTTTGCCTGTTCGTTTAATTGTTGATAGCTGAGGTATTTATCCTCAAATAGAACAGCGATCGCCTCTGGTGTTTTCTTGACTTGTTCTTCAAAGAGTTGATGAATTCCCTTAACTTTCGGATACTCAGCTTGAGTGTTATTCCATTCCACTAATAACTGATGTTTCTGTTGCTCTGTTAACAGAGAATATTGAGATAGTTTTTGATTGGGATTCGCTAAAATTCCTTGTAATAGGGTTTGATAATCTTCGACCATTCTGTTGATAGTAGATTCATCAAAAAGGTCAGTATTATATTCCCAAACCATCGTAATTCCTTCGGTCTCAATTCCTTTTGTTTCCGAAGTCGAATTACGTCCAACCCGTTGCTCAGAACGAGGAATAACCACAATATCTAAGTCAAATTTTGCCGAATTATTAGCAAGGGCATCATTCGGTTTAATGCTCAATCCAGGCAAATTCAAATCAGGTAACTGAGCATCATGGAAACTAAACATCACCTGAAATAAAGGATTATAACTTAAATGACGAACGGGTTTTAACACTTCGACGACTTTATCAAAAGGTAAGTCCTCATTGGCATAACCTTCTAGGGTAACTTGACGTACTTGCTCTAACAGTTGTTTAAAAGTGGGATTTCCCGAAACATCAGTACGAAGCACGATATTATTGACAATCATGCCAATAAGTCCCTCTGTCTCCCGCAACCGTCGGTTAGCCACTCCAGAACCCACACAGATGTCTTCTTGGCCTGTATAGCGATAAATTTGCGCCACAAAGACTGCAAACATACTCATGAAAAGCGTTACCCCCTCTTGGCGGCTTAGGCTTCTTAGAGGTTGACAAACATCTAAAGGAAGATCTACCCGTACTCTTGCTCCCCCATAGGTTTGCTCAGTTGGCCGAGGACGATCATAGGGTAATTCCAATAGAGGAGGAATACCCGCTAATTTTTGATGCCAATAGTTGAGTTGTGCTGTTGCTTCCTCTGTTTTCGTCCATTCTCGTTGCCAATGAGCAAAGTCCACAAACTGCAAGGAAGGTTCACTTAATGGAGAAGGTTTTCCTTGAGAAAAGGCTTGATAAAGGGCGACTAATTCCTTTAAAAATAAATTAAATGACCAGCCATCATGTACCATGTGATGTTCCACATGAATTAACACCCATTCTTGCTCATTTAATTTTAACAATGTCCAATGTATTAACGGTAATTGACTAATATCAAAGGGTTTGTGGATTGCCTGCTCAGTCAGTTTTTGAACCTCTTCTTGCTGTTTATCTTTGGAAATATTTTGTAAGTCAATAATGGGTATTGTAACGGGTTCGGGTGGATGAATGACTTGTACCAGTTTCCCCGCTACAGAGGGAAATGTGGTGCGGAATATTTCATGACGACGTAGAATTTCACTGATACTTTTTTCTAAAATAGATACATCTAAAAAGCCTTTAATGCGTAAACTTTCTTGAAATTGATAGGCGGTGATCGAGGGGGCTAATTGTTCAATAAAATAAACCCTTTCTTGAGCAAAAGAAACAGGCAAATAACCGTCCCGTGCAATAGGCTTGATTGTTTTAAAGCTAGTTGTTTTTTTATCTTGCTGTTGCTCTGTAATTGTTTGACTTAAATCTCCAATTGTGGGATTCTCCAACAATTTTTTAAAGGAAACTTCAATCTCAAAAATATCCCGTATTCGAGATAAAATTTGTGTGGCAATTAGGGAATGTCCCCCCAAGTGAAAAAAGTTGTCATTGACCCCAATTTTTTCTAATCCAAATACTTGATGCCAAATTTTTGCTAATTTTTCTTCTTGGTGATTACGAGGGGCAATAAAGGGAGTTTGACGCTCGTTCCCGTCATAATCTGGTACGGGTAAAGCTTTACGATCAATTTTTCCATTGGGACTAAGGGGCAACTCATTTAATACAACAAAAGTCGCAGGAATCATATAGCTCGGAAGCTTATTCTTCAAAAATTGTTGCAGAGTTACGGTTAAATTTTCCTCGGTTGAATGGGGAACAAGATAAGCAACTAATCTTTTATTTCCCAGAGGATCTTCTCGATCAATAACAACGGCTTGAGCGACTTGATGATGTTGCAGTAAAACGGTTTCAATTTCTCCTAATTCAACTCTAAAACCGTTGATTTTAACTTGATGATCGACTCTTCCTAAATACTCTAAATTACCGTCGGCTAAATATCTGCCTAAATCTCCGGTTTTATATAATCTTTCTGAGGGGCTAAAGGGAGCTTGAATAAATTTTTGAGCAGTTAATTCTGGACGATTCAAATAACCCCTGGCAAGCGCAGTACCCCCGATATAAATTTCTCCTGGTGTTTCAGGAGGAACGGTTTTTAAGGTTTCATCTAAAACATAAACTGAAATATTTTCTCCTAAACTCTTTCCAATAGGAATTTCTGTCCTGTTGCGTTGACTTTGTGTTAATTGTGATAGGCGACAAAGGCTTACCGCAATTGTCCCTTCCGTAGGGCCATAAACATTAATTAATTCAGGAAAATTTCCTACATTTTTAAACCACATTCTCACCAATTCTGGTTGAACTCTTTCTCCGCCGATAATGACTAATCGCAAGCTGTCTGGTAATGCTATTTTACTCTTAACTAATTCATTGACTAATAAATGCCAGTAAGCGGTGGGTAAGCTCCAAACAGTTATTTGCCAATCTTGGGATTTTTGAACAAATGAAGGAATAGAACTGATCATTTCTTCAGTTCGTAAGATTAAGGTAGCACCAGAACAAAGAGTAACATAGATTTCCTCTGCGGCCACATCAAAACTGATAGAGACAAATTGAAGAGTGCGATCGCGTTTAGTTATCTGGTATTGAGCGATCGCTAGTTTAGTAAAATTTACCAAGGATTGGTGTTCAATCATCACCCCCTTCGGTTTTCCCGTTGATCCCGATGTGTAGATGACATAGGCTAAATTCTCAGGATTTACAGTATTAACCAGATTCTCCTGACTATGACTGGCAATTTTTGGCCATTGACTATCTAAACAAACTACCTGTCCTTTATAGTCGGAAATTAAGTTAGACCATTGCGCTTGCGTGACCAATACAGATATTTGAGCATCCTGCACCATGTAGGTCAATCTTTCCCTGGGATAAGTCGGATCGAGCGGTACATAGGCTCCCCCTGCCTTAAGAATGCCCAATAAGCCAATGATCATCTCTAGGGAACGATCAACACAAAGTCCCACCAATGTCTCGGACTTAACCCCCAAGGTTCGCAAATAATGGGCTAGTTGATTCGCTTTAGTATTTAATTCCTCATAGGTCAATTGCCCTTGTTCTGACAGGACAGCCACCGCTTCGGGTGTGCGTTCAACTTGGATTTCAAATAATTGGTGAGTGCATTGATTGAACATGGGAAAAATACCTAGAGAAGTCGGTGGCTAGAAGTCCTAGTCTTGAACAATAACATAGAAGATCGCTAAATTACAAGGCGATCACTTAAAAAAATCTGTATTTGACGGGGTGACAAGAGCCTCTGATAAATATGGCACTTATCGGTATCTCGACGTACAGTTTTTTTTACAAAGCTTGCTGAGTAAGGATTTTAGCTTTTTGTCTGCACGGTTTAATTAAGCAAAGTGCTGTATATTCTTATCAACCTCAATTGTCAACATTCCACATTGGCAGTAATATCAATACTGTAAGTCATTCAATTTATCGGCGGGACTTTGTGGCAATTTGGCTCTTCTGGCTTACTAGCTTAAATTGTATCATAGCGATACAAAAAAACGGGTGTTAATCATGGAATCCTTAACGTAAAAGGCTTTTATCCAGTATTAGCTTTATTTACCATTGTAAAACCAGATGAGTCAGCAATTTTAATGAATTAATGAATTAGAGGAAAAATGGAAACTCTTCCTATTAAAATTTCAGATACGACCTTACGAGATGGGGAACAACAAGCTGGATTGTTCTTTCCCCATAAAATGAAACAGGAATTTGCCCATTTAATTTCTCAAACAGGGGTATCTGAGATCGAAATAATGCCTTGTGTTTGTGATGACGAAACGAAATTAGTCAAAACCTTAGTAGCAGAAGGATTAAAGCATCAAATTGTTGCTGCCACACCGATCAAAAAGGATTTTATAGATATAGCTAAAGACTGTGATCTTGGTCAGATCGTACTTTTTAAAGGGCTTTCTGATCGCTTACTTTTTCTACGCGATCATGAAATCTCTCAGATGAAAGAGTTTCAAGGCAAGACCATTGATGATGACATTCCGGATCACATTATTAACCGAATCCGTCAAAATGCCATTGATGAAATTGTTAACCATTTACGCTATGCAACTCAGGAAGCAGGATTAAGGGTAAAATTTGCGATCGAGGATGCCTCAAGGGCCGATTTTGACTTTTTGGTTGAGTGCTTGCGTACCTTCAGTCCTTATGTTGAAGACTTTTACCTCTCTGATACCGTTGGGGTTTTGACTCCCGAAAAAAGTTATATTTGGGTTAACGATCTCTTGCAAAGCACTACAGAGGTCAATCTAGGAGTACACTACCATAATGATTTAGGCTTGGCTTTAGAAAATACCTTACAATCAGTTATGGCAGGCGCGACCATCGTTTCGGGAACCTTTGGCGGCATTGGTGAGCGTTCAGGAAATGTTGCCATTGAGCAGGTATTAAACGGCTTAAAAATTCGCTTTGGCATTGAAGTCGAAGGCATTAACTATGAGGCGATCGCCCCAGTTCTGGATTATATGGAACAAAAAGGCATTCGTCCCGCCGCTCCTTACTCCCAACAAGCACAACGCCATGAATCTGGCATTCACGTCAATTCGTTGTTAGTAGATCCCAAAAGTTATGCCGTGTTGCCCCACAACACGATTGAAATTCTCTTTGGAAAATGGAGTGGTGCCAGCAATTTCCGTTATCTATTTGAAAAAGAACTCAATCATCCCCAACCCAAGGAACAATATGAGAAAATGCGCTCTGTGATCAAAACCTTAGCTGTAGAACAAGAACGATATTTTACCGCCGAGGAGGTGGTGGAGTTATGGAAAAATGGCATCTTTGAATAAATCATCCTATCGTATCGTTGCCATCCCAGGAGAAGGTATTGGGCCTGAAGTCGTCGAAGCGTCCTTAACCATTCTGCGCCAAGTTGCCCAACTTGAGGGATTTGCCTTAACTATAGACTATGGCTTGCTCGGTGGCATGGCCTTAGAAAAATTAGGTAGTACTTTTCCCCCAGAAACTAGCCAACAGTGTGAAGGGTCTGATGGCATTGTTTTTGGGGCAGTGAGTCAAGGGGGACTTCTAGAACTACGGAGGCACTTCGACTTTTTTATTAATCTGCGACCCATTCGCAGTTGCCCAGGTTTACTGCATACATCCAGTCTGCGACCTGAGAAAGTACAAAATCTCGATATTTTAATCGTTCGAGAACTGGTCAGTGGCATCTATTTTGGCTCGGCGGGGCGGGGTACGGATGAAAAAGGGGCCTACGGCTATCACACCATGTGCTATTACGATCGAGAAATTCGTCGTATTGCCAAGGTAGCCCTCCAAAAAGCTCAGGAACGTCGAGGTTTACTGACCGTTGCCCACAAAGAAAATGCCCTACCTCAGATTCCTTGGACTCGATTGGTACAAGAGGAAGCTACCAATTTTTCTGATGTGGTGGTGTCCCCAATGCTCGGTGATAACTTAGCCATGCAACTGGTTCTCAATCCTCAACAATTTGATGTGATTTTGGCAGGGAATATGTTTGGGGACATTCTCAGTGATATTGGTGGAGCGTTGGTGGGTTCCATTGGATTATTGGGATCAGCCAGTCTCAATGACCAGGGTTTGGGGATGTATGAAGCCATTCATGGAACTGCCCCAGATATTGCTGGCAAGGGCATTGCCAACCCTTTGGGTACTCTAGCGGGTTGTGTTTTGATGCTACAACAATGGGGAGAAATCAAGGCCGCCCAACGGATTCTTAATGCCCAGGAGCGACTTTTAGGCAAAGGATACCGCACTGCCGATTTGTTCCCTCAAAACCAGGAAACTTTGGTCAATACGGCTACCCTCGTTGACCTATTCCTTGAAGAAATTTCCCTTGAACAACCTACTGAATGAGGAGTTTAATCCATGACTGATGCTAACAAAATCCTCTACCTGGGAAATGATATTAATACTGACGATATTATTCCCGCTAAAAGAGGGACGAACGATGATCCAGACCACTTAAAACAATATGCTTTAGAACACATCATTGG
This sequence comes from Microcystis sp. 49638_E5, assembly GCF_021300285.1. Lineage (NCBI taxonomy): Bacteria > Bacillati > Cyanobacteriota > Cyanophyceae > Chroococcales > Microcystaceae > Microcystis > Microcystis sp. 49638_E5. The sequence continues at coordinate 77,728 of NZ_JAJTDH010000023.1, forward strand.
CGTGGGAGAACTACTCAAGTATGATGAGATCGAAGCAGGGGATAATTTTGGCTGTGGCTCAAGTCGGGAAATTGCCCCCATTGCCCTCAAAGCGGCTGGAATTAAAAAGGTTAAAGCGCGATCGTTCGCCGAAATTTTCTATCGTAATAGTATTAATATTGGACTACCCTTGGAAATTATTGGGGAAACGGAACGCAACCCTGTGGTAGAAGCGATCGCCAACGAGGGCGGCTTAATGGCCTTTAATCAAAAGCGTCGTCAAGGCAAGGTTAAAATTCCGCCCAGTATCACCCCTGCCCGTCCCATGACCAGGGTAGAAAAGATGTTAGCAAAAGCTTCGGGCAATGATTATGTCAAACCAGGGGAAGGGGTGTTTGCCAAGATTGATCTGGCTTTATCCCATGACGCGGTGGCTAGTTCGGTCGCGAAGGTATTTTATGACAATTATGGAAAAACCGCCCAATTATGGGATCCGCAACGGGTGGTATTAGTCGCTGATCACTTTATCCAAATTAATGACATTCGCCTTGATAACAAAGCCCCGGTTATGTATGAGCAGATGGTCAAATTTGCCCAAGCTCAAGGCTGTCATCTGTTGGATGTCGTGTCTCCAGGGGAAGCGGCTGGTATCTGTCATGTGTTGCTCCCAGAACAGGGATTTATTCGCCCCGGAATGATCATTGCAGGAACGGACTCCCATACCTGTACCTATGGAGCCTTAGGAGCCTTTTCCACAGGGGTGGGAACCACAGATATGGCCAATATTTTTGCAATGGGGGATATGTGGATACGAGTCCCACCCACTTTGGTGTTTGAGTTATCGGGAACCCTTCCTCCTCAGATTAGTGCCAAGGATATTATCTTATTTATTCTGGGCAAATTGGGCTGTGGGGGAGCCACCAGCAAAGTCATGGAATTTCGCGGCTCTATCATTGAACAATTGCCCTTAGATGAACGCCTGACCTTGGCTAATATGGCCATTGAATGTGGTGCCATGTGTGGTTTAATTGCGGCGGATGAAGTGACAAACGATTATGTTACCAGTCGCACACCAATCGGGTTTGAAGACGCGTGCGCGAAGCGTGCCTTTGGCATCGCTGACCCCGATGCCGAGTATGAGGCTATTTATCAATTTGATCTGAGCCATTTGGAACCCCAGGTTGCCCGTCCCCCTAAACCAGATCAGGTAGTTAACATTACTCAATTAGAAGAGGTTCCTATCACCAAAGCTTTCATCGGCTCTTGTACCGGCGGAAAACTCTACGATCTCGCTCAAGCGGCGGCGGTATTAAAAGATCGTCAGGTTGCCCAGGGGGTAGATTTATTCGTGGTGCCAGCTTCGATGGAAGTACGTCAAAAAGCTGAAGAATTGGGCTATCTTGCCATTTTTGAGAAATCTGGAGCGCAAATACTAAAATCTGGCTGTGGAGCTTGTATTAACTCAGGAAAGGGAGTATTAGACAAGGAAGAAACGGGAATCTATGCCACCAATCGTAATTTTAAAGGACGCAGTGGCGACCCTACCGCTAAAAACTATTTGGCTTCCCCCAGAACGGTCGCAATTTCGGCTGTCAAAGGAAAAATTACTGCCAATCTTGATTAATAGTTACTAATTCTGTACGCAAATATTGCATCTAGAATTAGCTTTGTACGCTTTGACCCGTACTGGGTTAACTACGAACCTCTCTATCGGATTCCCGCTAAAGGCGGCCTC